>CAWUJF010000097.1:0-8804 GCA_963922405.1 uncultured Hyphomicrobiales bacterium
TGCAGTAAACCCTGTGTGGTGTGTCAATTCACGGCGGGTTCAATGAACAGGCGATGGAGGAATAATAAGGGCGCTCAGAAGGGCGGGGATAAGTTTTTTCAAAAAATATTTTTTCAGGGAAATTTTTCACCGGAAAGCTGAGAGCCGGTATATGTGTGCAAATCAGATCCAATCCCTGCGATCCCTACTTCATGAGCGTTTTGAGTGGGTATCCAGCTTTGGCCTTGCCTGTATCAATATCTAATCCAAAGAATCCAGGAAAGCGGAAAGTTCGGAGTTAAACCGTTCTGAATGCTCCCAAAACATCATGTGTTTTCCAAAGACTGATACTTTGGCGCAACTAAGTTTTTCTTTCATATGATTTCTGACCACATCACTCCATTCTTCGCGAACGATTACCAACAGAGGCAACTTGCCATTCAAGGCTTCAAGCGCTTGAGAATAGTCGGCATATGAAGCTGTTTCGTTAAGTATCGCCATTGTCGTGTTATCGGTCTGGTTTGAAATTTCAGACAGCCAAAACACATTGTCTTCGGTTGCGTTTTCAAGCATCCACTCTGCAAAAGCCCGGTTAAACTGTCCGCGGTCCACAAGCGGTGTCATGGTGTACCACTGCCGTGAGCCATCAGCGTCATCCTTGCGGAGCCAAACCCATTCTTTGGAATTATCATCACCAACCGTTTTAGCAGTGCCATCTACGATGACTGCTGCATCAAGCTTATCAATCCCGAATTGTGAAATATACGAGAATTGATCAAGTACACCATATGACCAACCTACCAGCGTAATGTTCCTTAAACCCAGAGCATCAATAAACGCTTTCAGGTCTGCACCACGTTGATCATAGTAATGTCCGTCTCGTGTTTTGGTTGTTCTTCCCTGTCCACGTGGATCGTATGTGATGGCACGATATGTGTTTGATTGTGCAAAATGAGTAAGTTGTTTTTCAAACACCTGAGTGGACATGCCCCAGCCTGGAATAAACAGAACCGTTTTTGGACCGGAGCCAGCTGTCTCGTAATAGATCGTCAAATCATCGCTGATTTTTACAGTGTCAGATATCAAAGCTGATGACATGTAAACGAGACCTGAAAATTTGGAGTTAACTCAATGTTTGGCCTATTCAACTGAATTAGTCCAGAAATCCAAAACAAACATTGGGGTCCGAGAAAAGATCAGTCTGTCACTGACATAGCGAGCCCGATCTGAAACAGAGCTGTGACGTGAAGTTTCTATTGCTTCATCGTGTGTCTTTTTGATCGGTTCTGGATATCAGGCACATCTGTAAACGGTAAAAACGTGTTTCAAGATGCCATTCACAAACCACGGCTTGACCTTCCAGCTACTGGAAGCATTAAGCAGGATGAGATTGAAACTGGCGAAAACACTATGGCTACCTTAACACAATCAATTGGCGGTATCAGCTGGACCTGCCGACCCACATGGGGACGGGCTTCCTATAACACCATGTGGTGTCTGATTGGATGCTCGATCGGTGACATGGGGACTATCCTGTTCTTTCAGCTGACTGGTATTCCATGGCCCACGCTGGCAATCATGGCTTTGGCCATTATGAACGGTATTCTAACCTCTATCGCGCTGGAGACTTTCATTCTCTCGAGACAGATGGCGCTGAACCTGGCCTTTAAAACCGCCATTGGCATGTCTTTGATCTCCATGGTGTCGATGGAAATTGCCATGAACAGTGTGGATGTGTTCTTGACCGGCGGTGCCCGCCTCACATGGTGGGTGATACCTTTCATGCTGCTGGCAGGCTTTATTACACCGCTGCCTTACAATTATTGGCGTCTGAAAGCATTGGGGAAAGCATGTCACTGAATTTAAGCAAGCCAAGACAAATCGTCGTCCTGGCGATTACCATGTCTTTTCTTGCGTTATCTTATGCTTACTCTCACTCTGGAGCGACCGGTGTCGTCAAACAGCGAATGGATATGATGGACGTGGTGGCAAAGTCGATGAAATCGATTGGCTTGATGATTAAGGGTGAAACGGCGTTCAACCCTGAAACGGTGCAGTCTGCAGCATCAATGATCAAGCAGCATGCGGTGGATTTGCCCGGGCTCTTTCCCGATGGGTCCACCGAAAAACCCAGCGAGGCTCTTGAAGTGATCTGGACGGACTGGGACGGGTTTGAGATGCTTTTCAAGGAAATGGAAGATGAGGCTTCCAAACTGTCCGAATTAGCCTCCAGCGTTGATGATGTGAATGCGATCAAACCGCAGTTCGGCTTGCTTGCCCAGACCTGCAAGCGTTGTCATGAGCAATTTAGGTTGAAGAAATGATTTGCGCTTTTGAGTGCATATCAGGGTGGAGGATTGGATGATTACGCGTCGAATTATGCTCATCAATTCCTTGAGTGCAGCAGCGCTGAGCCTGCTGCCGAAACCCAGTATTGCGGCTGGCGGAAGCAACTATGTGCTAAGTGCGGGAACTTCCAAGGCTGCGTTTCTTGAAGACGAAACAAAACTCACCGACGTTTGGGCGTATAACGAGACTGTGCCGGGTCCTGTCATCAGGGCAAAGAAAGGCGATGAGGTCGCCATCGAGTTCGTTAATGGGTTGGAACAGGCAACAAGTGTTCATTGGCACGGGATCAGAATCGATAACGCGATGGATGGGGTTTCCTATCTTACGCAGAAGCCAGTGGAACCTGGTGAAAGTTTTACCTATCGCTTCACCGTTCCTGATGCTGGAACGTATTGGTATCATCCGCACAATCGGACTTGGGAGCAATTAGCGCGCGGCCTTTACGGTGCCCTGATTGTGGAAGGGGATGAACCTCAGGGCTCTGTTGATCGTGATCTCTCGATTGTTGCCGATGACTGGCGCCTGGAAGAGAGCGGTGCATTGCACGAAGCCTCCCTTGGTGCCCGGCATGACTGGGCTCATGCGGGCAGGCTTGGCAATATCCTGACGTTGAACGGGAAAGCTTATGAGCGCCTCAATGTTCGCCCCGGAGAATGGGTCAGATTACGTTTCATCAATGCAGCAAATGCCAGGGTCTTCAGATTTGCAGTGGCAGATCAGGAAAACTGGCTTGTTGCCATAGATGGTCAGCCTGTGAAACCCGGATTGCTGCCGAAAGAAGGTATTACGCTGGCACCGGCTCAGCGGGCCGATTTAATGGTGAAGGTTGAGGGAAATCCTGGTGATGAAATTCCGATTGTGGAGACGAGCATCAATGGGATCCTGGTGGCTGGATATCTTGTTTGCGAACAGGGAGTTTCTGACCAACCGGCTGAAGGCAATGATCCAACGCCACTCATCACAAACGCAATTCCAGAACCTGATCTGCAAAACGCGACCAGTCTTGAACTGGTTATGTCAGGTGGAGCGAGGCGTTTTCTGGTTGCGGGAAATTTCAAGGGCGAAGAACTGGACGGGCGTGAGCTTGCCGGTTCGCATAAGCAATTCTGGTCATTCAATGGGAACGTGGGAATGTCCGAGACACCGTTCTTTAGTGCGAAGCGTGGTGAGACTATTCGCCTTGTAATGGTAAACGAGACAGCATGGCCTCACTCCATTCACCTCCATGGCCATCATTTCAGAGAAATTTCACGAAGCCGTCGTTCTGATAATTCGCCGATTTCCGCTTCTGAATACGGGCCTGATGCATGGCGTGATACGGTGCTCATGCAGGCGGATGAAAAGGTGGAGATTGCCTTTGTTGCAGATAATCCGGGCAAGTGGATGCTGCATTGCCACATGCTTGAGCATCAGGCCGCCGGTATGGGTACATGGTATGAGGTTGTCTGACGCCAATTTTGTGACCCGGTAGGTTTCATCCTGTCACAAAAGTGTCATGTAGAGTTTCATTGACCCTCAAAAAATTCACTCTATTTGTTCCGGGGTTACGGCTTGATAGGCTGTACATGCGCACAGCGCAAAGGGGCGTGCGCCGAGCGCGGGCACCATCATAATCTCGATTGTGATGGTGTTCGTTCCCTTTATCCTTCTGTTTTAAAAACCTAAATTACATTCGGTTCAATGCAGTGTGGTCGAGGATAATTCCTCTGCAAGGATTGCCTTGATGGTCGTGGAGGGGACTGGCAAAAGAATTTTGTCCAAGGAGCGGAAAGTCGTTGCAAGGACCTGTGCGGCCACCAGAACTTCCTCACTTCGGCTTGGACAGACCAGACCATCAAGGCAAAGGGCAATCGTTGTCTGTTCGTCGTGCTGGATTCCTGAAAGCAGGCCCAGGATCATCACTTCATCACGGCATAAATGGGCACATCCAACAGGGCTGGTTCGCAATGGGCATAAAGCACATAGCCCAAGGGTTTTGGTGAATTTGGTAAGCGCATCCAGAGCCAGCCTTCCTTCTCTAACGCCAAGTTTTACGGCATAGAGATTCCAGGCTTCTTCCCAGTGGGTGAAGTTGCCGCTGATTATGCCGCAACTCCAATGGCGATAACCTTCAAGTAAGAGGCGTTCACCCGGCCTGTTGAGATAGTGGAAATGTGAATTTTCACTCATCGTTTTCCCCTTGGTTCGTTCCCGTGAGAAAAGTTTGTGTTCCGCTCAAACAATAAGACTGAGTTTATAAATCTCACTATGTACAGGCTTTTGAGGCGGGCGAGTATTCTGGACATTTTCAATCTCCGTTTCCGGAAGCGTCTCAGTTGGTCTTGTTTAATATTGCAGCCCATTCGCCCGGCTTGATTGATCCCATCACTTCAAACTGGCCATCGCCTTTTGGACGGACCACGAATGTTACACCCTGAGGTTCTGGATAAATGCCGGTGGCTGCTTCAAAGGGATCATCATGCCCAACGATTATTGTATTCGAAGCATTGGACGGTGGTTCGGAAATCATGGGGACTACAGCAGCTTTCATCTTTGCTGTCTGAGCATCGGTATACTCCTCTGCTGGTTGGAAGTTCAGTTCCGGGCGTTTGATGGGTTTTCCGAAGGCGATACGCGCCGTTTTCCAGGCTCGGCAATATTCGCTCGAATACAATGCACCTACCGGGATGTTCAGAATATCAAAGGATGCGCCAATGAGCTCAGCTTCATCCCAACCCTTTTCGCTCAAGGTTCGTTGGGTGGAGCAATTTCCTATTTCGGCATTTACCTGATCTGCATAATCCTTTTCCGTCGAGGTGTGCCGTATGTAAACGACATATCCTCCCTTCGACATCATGGAAGCCAGTTCTGCAGGGGAGTGATTATCCTCCGCTTGGGCTAGGTATGTGGAAGCTGACAGGACAACTCCTGCAAGCGCAATTGTACAAGTTCTGATATAGCCAGCAGCACCGGGGTTCAAGCTCATTAGATGTCTCCAATCAAAGGACAGAATTAATGTTGATTAAAATAATCAAGTTTAAACTGGAGTCAAATAGTATGTTTTAGAACCGCTCCAATGAACCCGCTACCTGTATGATGTTAAACGGAAAAAATATTCATTTTGAACAAAGGATGCGGCCGGTACGATATTTTTTTTGAGACTGATAAGCTCGGTGTTTCATAATACAGTGCAACCGCGAAACTAATGCAACGATTTGAAAAAATCGTACAAAATACGGCTTTTGTTTGAAAAATTAACGTCTTGTTCACCAATATTCCAATAATTTCCGTCTAGCTGATCGCACATGGGTTCTACGTGATCGCTGGGGCAAATTAGTTGCTTTCCTTGCGTGTGGCGCGAACTGAAGCGCGCGCAATTTCAGCTGGGGTCTCTGCCAAAGGCTATGAGAATTACCCTTGCGCTGAAACCTTCAGTCTTTTCTCGAACATCTCAAAATTCCTGATTTCACATAGTATCCATGGAGTGGTTTAATGTCTGTTGTATCAGAAAAGTCCCCCAATAATCCTCTCGATAACCTATCCGTCAGCACCAAGATTTCCCTTGGAGCAGGATTAATTTTATTTTTCCTGATGGTCGTATCGGCCGTCTCTTATTTCAGCCTTTCCAGCGCGGATTCCAACTTCAACACCTATCGTGGTTATGCGCGGGAAACCAACCAGTTTGGCAGAATACAGGCGAACCTGCTGATTGCCCGGCTCAATGCGAAGGATTACATCCTGAAAAATACGGAAGAAGTGGCCGAACAGGTGAGTTCGCGCATTCAGACCATGCAGGAAATCATTGAAGAATCAAAGTCGATCATCAACGGAAATGATCAGTTGGCATTGGTTGATACCGCAGGAAAAGAGGCGCAAGCCTATTATGATGCTTTCACTGAGGTAAGGGCTTTGGTGCAGCAGCGCAATGAACTTGTTGATCGGCTTAACGCAACGGGCCCGCAGATTGAAAAAGACCTGACTGCGATCATGTCCAGCGCTAATGATGATGCAGATCCCGCTGCCAGTTATGTGGCCGGTATGGCGTTGCGTAGTCTTCTGCTTGCACGTTTATATACCAACCGTTTTCTGGTGGATAATCTGGAGTCCAGCAGTGCGCGTGTGAATTCCGAGATAAAGCTCTTTGATGAAATGAAAGACCGTTTGCTTGCTGAACTGCAAAATCCGACCCGCCGGGACCTGGCGGCAAAAGTAAGGCAAGGTGCTGACATTTACAAAAAGACGTTTCTGGAGGTTGTTGATGTCATCAACACCCGGAACGATATCATCACAAACAGAATGGATGTGATAGGCCCCCGCCTTGCAGATGCCATTGAAGAGGCCAAGCTGAACAACAAGGCCCTGCAGGATGACCTGGGGCCGAGAGCTACCCAAGAGGTTTATCAGGCCAATCTGATCAACCGTATTGTGGCATTTGTTGCAATTATCATCGGCGTTGCGCTTGCCTGGCTTACTGCGAAAGCCACATCCGGACCTATTGTCAGGATGACTTCGGCAATGGGGGATCTGGCTCAAGGAAATCTGGAAGTGGATATTCCTGCCCGGGGTCGTAAGGATGAGATCGGTAAAATGGCCGACGCTGTTCAAACCTTCAAGGATGCCGCCATTGCCAAACGTGCGATGGAAGAAAAAGAAAACAACCGCGAGAAGCTTGAAGAAGAGCGGCTTGCGCGCGAAGCTGAAAAAGAAGCTCAGGCGAAACAAGTGAAGTTTGTTGTTACATCCATGGCAAGAGGTTTGAACCAGTTTGCTGAGGGTGACCTTACCGTTCAACTTGAGGAGGAATTTGCAGAAGAATTTGACGCACTTCGCGTGGATTTCAACAATTCCATTCTGCAGATCAACCAAACGCTGCTTAAAATCCGGACCGGTGCCCAATCGATTGACGTAAAGTCCGGAGCTATCCGCGATTCAGCAGACAGTCTTTCAAGGCGCACTGAGAGCCAGGCAGCTTCGCTTGAAGAGACTTCGGCTGCTCTGGAAGAAATTACTGCAACGGTTGGTGAGACTTCGGCTCAGGCGACTGAAGCAAGTCAGGTTGCACAAAAAGCGCAAACGGACACGAACGAATCCAGTGAAGTGGTATCCAAGGCGATTTCTGCGATGGAGCGCATTGAAAATGCTTCATCTGAAATTTCTACCATCATCAGCGTGATTGATGAGATTGCCTTCCAGACGAACTTGCTTGCACTAAATGCCGGAGTGGAAGCTGCGAGAGCAGGGGAAGCTGGGAGCGGCTTTGCCGTCGTTGCCCAGGAAGTCCGTGAACTTGCACAACGCTCAGCAGGTGCAGCCAAGGAGATTGCGGAACTTATTACCAAGTCCAATACTGAAGTTAAGAGTGGTGTGGATCTGGTACGCGAAACCGGTAAGTCGCTTGAGAAGATTTCGGAACATGTGTCCAATATGAACTTCAAGATGGCGTCAATTTCCACAGCGTCGGATGAGCAGCTTCTGGGCATTCAGGAAGTAAACACTGCCGTTGCAGATATGGATCAGATGACCCAGCAAAATGCTGCGATGGTGGAAGAATCCACTGCTGTCACGAATGAGTTGGCAACTGAAGTTACGCTTCTGACCAATATGATCAACCAGTTCAGACTGGATAATATGCAGAGTTCAGCTGCCCAGCAGCAGGCTGCATGATCAAAGCACACAAGAAAGCACCGGCTCCAGGTATTCAAGATTACCCGGAGCCGGTGCTGTTTTTAATGGCAGTTAATTTAGTGCCGGATAATCGGTGTATCCCTCTTCACCACCACCGTAAAATGTCTGTTGGTTTGGCTCATTGAGATCAGAATTGATCCGATATCTTTCCGGCAAGTCAGGGTTGGCAATAAAAGGACGTCCGAAGGAGACGGCATGTGCATGGCCTTCGACAACCGCTTTTTCGGCACGCTCGCGATCATAGTCACCATTGGCGATATAGAACCCGGTATAGTGCTTGCGGATACGAGACATCATCGCCTCTTCTTCAGATGACATGTCACTGCCTGGAAACTTCTCAACCACGTGTAGGTAAGCGAGGTTCAGTTTATCAAGCTTCGCATAGAGATAGCTGAATAGTTTTTCCGGATCACTATCACCCATGTCATTGAATTGTCCAAGCGGTGACAGACGAACACCAATGCGGGATTTCGGGAACACTTGGCTGACTGCGTCAATGATCTCGAAAACTATGCGGCTTCGGTTTTCAACAGACCCACCATATTCGTCTGTTCTGTCGTTCACGCTGTCTGACAGAAACTGATCAAGCAGGTAGCCGTTTGCAGCGTGGATTTCGACACCGTCAAAGCCTGCATCTTTTGCGGTTTGAGCTGCGGTTACGAAATCAGCGATGGTTGACTTAATGCCCTCGGCATCGAGAGCTACAGGCGGTGAACAATCCACAAAACCCTCAGCTGTAAATGTCTGGGCGTTGGCTTGCTTGTTGCTTGAGGAAACCGGGTTCTGTCCCTCCGGCAGGAGTGACGTGTGGG
>CAWUJF010000098.1:0-8787 GCA_963922405.1 uncultured Hyphomicrobiales bacterium
TACCAAGAAATTCCGGCCTTCCTCCTTATAAGATCAGCGCTCAACCGATTGCAAAGGCAGACCTGCCGCTCGGGAGAAATCATGCCTGCACTTTGCTCATAATCCAGGATCCCGCCAGTACAAACGCGATAGAAATAGAAACATTGATGGATTGCTTCGGATTTACAAATGCGGAAGCGAAGGTTGCTCTTGAGATTGCGAACGGACAATCGGTTCAGCAAATTGCGCATGCCACTGCCACTTCCTTGGCAACTATTCGCACTCACATGCAACGCATCATGCAAAAGATGTCTATCAACAGGCAGTCAGAAATTGTTCGCATAATTTCCAAATATCTTTGATTCATCATCAATTTTGATGATTACAAGTTTCAGGCTCCATGCAAATTTTTCCCCACTATCAAAATCGATAGCTGAGAACGTCATTTCGATGTCAGGGGGTAGGGGATGCTTCTACGTGGTTTATCAAACAGGCTGGGGCTGGCCAGCTCTTTTGCCGGCGCTTGCTTGTTATCTGTAACTGGTATCGGCGGGCTGGCCGTTTCCACAACCGAGAGCTTTTCACAAGTAAGCAGTATATCTGATTTGTCTGACGTCGGCCGTCAAGATTTTGCTTTTTTTGAATTGCAGAAACTGGCCGATAAATACAAGTGTGACATCAGTGAACTCCTATCCAAGAACCGCGTTATCACCCGTTACGAATTTGCAGCGGCTCTGCACAATTGTCTTAAAGACAAGAACATCCTGCAGGAAGATGTGACTGTCATAACCCAACTGCAGATGGAATTCGCAGCCGAACTGGCAACGCTGGGGCTTCGTACAGATTCATTTGTTTCGGATCCTGTAGAACAACCAACATTCAGTGCGTCGGCCAAATTGGAGGCGGAAATTGTCTTCGGTTTGAGTGAATTTGATGGTCCCAAACAGGTTTTCTCCACCCTTTTTGAAAATGCAGCCAATAATCGACGTACCGCGGTTCCAGGCGTATCTGACGATTCAGTATTCAGTTACCGTGGTCGGTTGAACTTCGACACACGTTTTACAGGTGAAGATACACTGCGACCCCGTCAGTCAGGTAACAATCCTTCGCGTTCATACGGCCAAAATGGCCTTGAGATTGTGTTCAGCGGGTTCGAGGCTGATGCAACGAGCCATTTTCCGCTCATTGAGAGCATGGGTGATGATTTCGTTATTCTCAGTCCTGAGGGCCCTGCTGGTGGCCTGGGCGGGGGTATCCGTATTCCAGGTTTCGCAGTTCCGGGATTTGCAGATGTTCAGAATGCCATCTCAACCTCTGAGTTCATGGAATACAGTTTCGGGGCGAGGTTGTTTGGTGAAACCCATGTTAATTTGGTTTCAACCGGCGAAGGGGTCACATCATTCACACCATTCATCGGGGTAGTTGGCGGCAGCTCCGAATCAGAGACATCAATCTGGGGTCAAACTGCAATCTTTGGCGGCGCCCCTGGCCTGGATTTCAGTTCCGGCACCCAGATTGATGACGGCTATTACGGAGCAAGCATCGGCGGTAACTGGCGAATGCCAATCTCAGTTGATAATGATATCACAATCGCACTCAGCGCTGAGCTGCAAGCACTATTCACCCTGCATGATCTGGAAGGAAGCGCACATCTGACGACAACGGGCTCGGTTAACGCTATCGAGACACGTCGCTTTGATCAAACCGAATCCAATGTGAGTGGCAGCGCCTATATCGAGCTGGAAGCTATCGGACCTCAGTTCGAGTTTTCAGCAGGGGTGGGTATCGATACCAAGGCAATAGCAGAGACCTATTTTTCCCCCCTTGGTCCTGCCAGCTTGGGAGTAAATAATGAAGAAGTCTATGTTGGTCGTATCAGAACCACGTTCAAGTTCTAGTTTATGGTTTCGGTGTTTCCTCAACCATGGGTGGCTCCAGCATATCTTCGAAAAACCATGCAGCCAGCTCGTTCCTGCTGTTTACGCCAGACTTGCGGTAAACGCTGGAAGCCTGCTGTCGCACAGTTTTCTCCCGCGTTTGTCTGAGTTCAGCAATCTCCCGGAACGAGAGACCTTTCAGCAACATGATCACCACGTCCTGCTCGCTTTCCGTGAGCTGCCACGCTTCAAATTGCTTTTGCATGACAGATCTGTACTGGCTTGCCAGTTGAAGGGATTTCGTATCCAGTCTTGCAAGCCCGCCACTTGCCTGCTTCAGCCGCTCCCGCAATTCTCCAAGTGCCCTTTGTTGAGACACATATTCAAAAAGGAAAACGGCCAGAACAACAGCGCTGAGTGCAAACCGGGCCAGATCATCTGCCATGGCGTCCAGCGTCTCACCGTCTGCAAATTCCAGGATAATTTCCACAAGACTGGTCCCGAATACAAAAAACACGAAAACCGCAAATATGGTTTGTCTGAGCGGTAGCTGTTCTATGGCGCTGAACATGGCGATTCCCTTAGTCTTGTTTTGGTGATCTTACCACAGAAACTGATGTTCCAAATTGACCCTTTGTCCCATAGTTTTATACGTCTGATCCGGCATTTGTCCGATGGACGAAACTTCTACCTCTAGCTAGTCATGAGTTTGAAAACAGGAGACTTTCCTGCGCGTTTCCTGTTCCCGATGCATCAAGTTTTCAAGGTGGAGTGCTCATATGAGTTTATCTGTTTCAAGGCGACAGTTTCTCACTGGCAGTGCAGCAATGTTGGGCACTGGCGTCATCAATCCCGTATGGGCGCAAAAGGCCTCTGGCCCGTTGCCCATACCAAGGCTATTGGATGGGAGTAGGGGCGATCCGGTAAGTCTGAGAATTCAAAATGGTGTTTGGTCTTTCATGCCCGGCGTGAAAACACAGACCTTGGGCTTGAGCCAGAATTATCTCGGGCCAACGATCAGAACGCGCAAAGGAAGCGAGCTCAATCTGAACTATGAAAACACCATCGATGAAGGCGTGGCCATTCATGGTCACGGTTTGCATGTGCCAGGAGAAGTGGACGGTGGTCCGCAGTTAGAGATTGCTCCCGGTGAAAAGTGGCAACCTAACCTCCAGATCGTGCAACCGGCTGCCACTTGTTGGTATCATTCGCACACGCATGGAAAATCCGGAGAACAGGTTTATCGCGGACTGGCTGGCATGATCATCATAGATGATGAAGAGAGTGAAGCGATGTCTCTGCCACAGCAATACGGGATTGATGATCTGCCCGTGATCATTCAGGACCGCACCTTCGATGAAGGCGGGCAATTGGTTTACTCGCTCAATGACGCTAGTGAAGATGGCTGGTACGGTGAGATTGTTACCATAAACGGAGCAATCTCACCATCAGCCAAGGTGCACGCAGGCAAGGTCCGCCTGCGCCTGCTCAACGGTGCCAATGCCCGGTTTTATATCGTGGCTTTTTCTGATGGCAGGACATTCCACAAAATCGCTTGTGATGGCGGTCTGCTTGAAGCCCCGGTGGAAATGAATGAAATGGAAATGTCACCCGGGGAACGCTGCGAGATCATTGTTGATTTGGCAGATGGAAACCCGGCTGAATTGTTAGCTCTGTTTGAAGATGAAATCGATGTGGGTGTGTTTGGCAGCCTCGTAAACTGGCTGTTCAAATCGGGAGCTGAAAAGCCGAAACCAGCTTTGACACTCAACCCAGACAGAGCACTTCCCGCTAATACAGCACCCTTACCTAGCAAACTGGCAACCATCACTCGCCCCAAGCCGGAAGAAATCATCAGAACAAGGGATTTTGTCCTTGAGATGGACCATTCAGACGCATCCAGTCACTCAAATCATCAGGGCCACGCCATGATGGACATGACCATAAATGGCGCTTCAATGGATATGAGCGTGATCAATGAACGCGTCAAAAGCGGTGTCTGGGAGCGCTGGCGGGTTATCTCCAAGCAAGGTGAACATCCTTTCCATGTGCACGGATGCTCATTCCTGATTGAAAAGCTCGCCGGCACCGATGTGCTACCCGATCAAGCCGGATGGAAAGATACGGTCGTATTGGATGACGATGGCTGGTCGGAGTTCATCGTGCGTTTTGATTATCTGGCGACGGATCAACACCCCTATATGTATCACTGTCATATTCTGGAGCATGAAGACCGTGGCATGATGGGGCAGTTTACGGTGAGCTGATACCGGCAACGAGTTTGGCTATTCTCCTGAATAAGTTGGTTTGCGTCGGGCAATCCATGCATCAAGACCTTCATGAATGTCTTTAGTGGCTGCCATTCTCGCAAACTGTTCGCGCTCGATTAATAACCCTTCGTCAATTGTAGTGTTGAGACCTCGATTAACGGCAGTAATGATCCGAGATGCGGCGAGGGGCGAGTGCCTGATAATCCGCTCAGCCAGTTTAAAGGCTGCGGGCAATAGATCATCATGCGCAACAACCTTGTTCACCAGCCCGAGTTCATAGGCACGATGCGCGGTAAAACGATCACCCGTGAGAAGCAGTTCCAGGGCTCGCTTCCTGCCTGCAAGGCGCGGTAATCGCTGTGTACCACCGAATGTAGGTGGTATTCCGATATTGATTTCCGGTTTGGCAAACACCGCCTGTTCGCTGGCAACGGCAAGATGAACAGCCTCTGTGATTTCGCATCCACCGCCAAAGGCAATGCCGTTAATCGCTGCAATGATCGGTTTTGGAAAGGTTTCCAGCCTGCTGGTCATGGTCTGCCCACGCCTGCAAAACTCATTTACTGCCACGTCTACCCCAGCTCTCACGCTTTGTGAAAACTCATGGATATCCGCACCGGCGGAAAATGCACGATCGCCGGCTCCGGTGAGGACAATGGCTCTCAGGGAAGGATCGCTTTCGATCACCTCGAGCAGTTCCAGCATGCGATCGTTGGTAGCATAGTTGAGCGCGTTTAGTTTCTCAGGCCGGTTTATGGTGAGAAGCGCAACCGGCCCCTTCTTTTCCATCAAGATCAAATCCTTCATGAGGATCTCCTTTCGTTTCGCAGACCTTACAGAGAAACGAAATTGACGTATACTCACTGAGTAGTATACATAAGCATCATGCCTGAGAAGATTTCCGCTAAAGACCGGATATTGGATGCCGCCAACCGCCTGTTTTACGGCGAGGGGATTCGCGCGGTGAGTGTTGACGCAATTGCTGAAAAAGCGGGCATTACAAAGCGGACACTTTATTATCATTTCAAGAGCAAGGATGACCTCATCGAGGCCTATCTGGTGTCCCGCGATCAGCCTAACCTGGCGCTTTACAGAAAATGGTTTGAGGAAACCGAGGGTGAATTGCCTGACAAGGTCGAGGCGATATTTGCAGAACTCGCCCGATCAGCACGTCACCCGAAGTGGAAGGGTTGCGGCTTCCTGAGAACTGCCGCCGAACTGGCGAACATGCCAGGCCACCCGGCAATGAAGGTGGGGGCTGCACACAAGAAGAAATTTGAAGCCTGGCTGGGTGAAGAATTCAAAGACCTTGAAGTGCAAAGCCCCGAAGATCTGGCAAGGCACATCGTCCTGTTGATGGATGGTGCCTTTTCGACAGTCCTTGTGCATCGTGATCCTGATTATCTGACTTCAGCTGGGCAGGGAGCACGTCTGATGGTCGAAAATGCGATGAAAAGGGCATGAAGTTTCTGCCTGCTCTGTTAACCTTTTTCAACCTCCCGAAATCGCAAATTTATTAAAAGTTTCAGTAATATAACGTGATCACGCGTTAGTGAATTGTTTACCTGTGTTAATCAATACTTAAGTCATCGCCCATTAAGAGAAAAAGAAGCCATGATGTCTTTAGAAGTTAGAACACCTCATAGTGAAATGATTGCTTCTGCTTTTGCAGAAGTCAGAGACGAAACTAACAGGCGCCAGTCAAAGCGCCTGAATTGTAGCATACCGGCCCAGATCTATGTGAAAGACGACACCCATCTTGTTGACTGCACTATTATAGATATCTCAGCGACCGGTATGAAACTTAAGCATCCCAATGTGACCTGGTTACCCTCCATGTTCACGCTTAGATCGATCGTATTAAAAGAGCCTGTGAAGGTTCGTCAGCGCTGGAACAACGGCATCCATGTGGGCCTGGAGCTGGTTTAAGCGCTGAAACCGTGTGGGGCGATACACTTACGATTAGCAAATCCAGACCGGTTAGTGCCGGTTTGGATTTTTTTGTCCAAACAATTGGTGGGTTTGTTTGGGTTCTAGCCCTTCTTGGCTTTGACAGATAACATTGCAGTGCGTAGCAGGATCGAACCTGAGACACCGGCTTATGCCTGTTCACTAATCTGGAAACATCTCATTCCTGCCCGGCATCGAATTCCTTGAGAAAACGCTTAGGTGCCTGGTTTCGCCAGGTCGCGATAAGACGTGCTTTTGCCCAATCCGGATCAATCTTCCCGCCTGCCACGAGTATCACGCCGCTATTGGCATAGTGCGGGTGCATCACGAAGGTTTCCGGATCTGCCTCAAGCAAAAATTCGCGTTCTTCGATGCTTCCCTTAAAGACAGCCGCATCAATCATGGGGCTCCACCAGGTCCACATCTTTCCGTGAGCCTTTAGGTTCGGATTTCCCCAACTAACAGCATCAGTAACTTGCGGAAGACCCAGTGAAAGCGCGAGCTCCCGTAATTCAGTCCAATTATCTATCATGCGTTCTTGTACCATATTCATCGAGATTGGTCTTGTTTAACAAAAGGCTATTGGCGGCCAGTTCAGGGCACCAAGCTCCATGCATCGCTATGATTGACGGTTGATGCCCGATCCATTTCAGTGTCTTAGGCATGGAATTGATCATGGTTCCAACTTCTTGGTACTTCATCTCATTTGGCAGGAATCGTGGGCTTATTGTCATTTATGCCATCCGGCTTGTTGCCTATTCTGAAAGCCAATTCAAAATGGAGTTGGTTATGTCTTACACATTGCTAATTGGTGAATACGCTTATTCTGATCATTCGATGAGAGCTTGGCTGGCGTTGGACGCATTCGGAATCAAATTCAAGCCAAACTATGTGCCGCTGTTTTCTGATGAACATTCCGCCAAATTGAAGGAATACGCGCCAGCGACTTCTTTACCAATTTTGTTGGATGATACGTCAAAGGGTGTGCCTCTAAGCTGGGGAAACGCCGCAACCATAGAAATCCTGGCAGAGCGCTATCCCGATGCGGGTCACTGGCCAAATGAACTGGAAACAAGATCAAATGCACAGGTCTTGGCCGCCCGTGCATTAACGGGTTTTGCCGCCTTGCAAGAACTGCCAATGAACCTTCATGCCAGATATCAGGGCTATAGGCCGAGTGAAGCCGAGCAGGCAGATGTTGAGGAGCTTGTCACCCTTTTGGAGTGGGTAATTGACCGTTCTGGCGGTCCTTATCTCTTCGGGTCCGATTTCTGTGCAGCAGATGTGGCAGTAGCGCCGATTATAACCCGCTTGGTCATTTACGGGTTTGAATACGCCGGGAAGGTCAAGAATTACATCGAAACACTCTATGCTTTTCCTGCCTTGCGCCGCTGGCACGCTTGCGCGGACGCTCAACTACGGAGAATTGAAACCTGGCACAAAGACTTGCCTTCGCAAAGTAACAGGCAATGGCCAAGGAAACCAACCTTACCCGCACAGCCCTATGAGGGGGATGTGGCAGACGCGATCAACGAATTCTGCCCTTACTCAGGATTGCCGATCAGCGCAGATTCGCTTGGTAACATTGATGGAATGATCGTTGGCTTCTGTAATCCTTTCTGCTGTCGCCGGGGAATGGCGGATGCGGAAAGCTGGCCTACCGTTATGTCCACAATGGGCCGGGTGTCACAAGAAGCCAACTAGGCAACGGGGAATGATAGCTATCCCTGCATGGTGAAAGATTGGGAAGACCACACGAGATGATCATGGTAGAAAAATGTACCGTGTCTTTTACTTTCTAATCCATGATCAAAGATTTCACCTTCCTCATTCGCCTCATGTCCGCTGGCAATTTTGCCATCGGCATGGGTGCCTTTGTCATCATCGGTATTTTAAACCCGCTGGCGGAGGATTTCGGGCTCACACATGATCAGGCGGGGTGGGTGCTCACCATCTATGCCATTGCTTATGCCCTGGGGTCACCGGTTATCATCTCTCTCACAGGCACCTGGTCGCGAAGGACAGCTCTGGCGTTGGGGATTGGTGTCTTCGGGCTGGCATCCATACTTTCAGCACTCGCTCCCAATCCGGAATGGCTGTTTGCCACCCGTGTGCTCGCAGCCTTTGGTGCCGGAATGTATACGCCCGCCGCAGCAGCCGTTGCCGCTGCCAACAGCCCACCGGAAATGCGTGGAAAATCCCTCGCTACCATATTCTTCGGTTTAACACTGGCCCAGGTGATCGGCGTGCCGGGGGGCAGTTTTATTGCTTATACGCTGGGCTGGACCTCCGCCTTCTGGATCGTTGCAATCCTGTCCCTGATCTGCACAGTCCTGATCTGGCTCAAAGTACCAACTGAACTGGACTTTGCACCCTCTGAAATTAAGGATCTTGTAAAGAGTTTGCTGGATTGGCGCGGCCTTCTGGTGGTGGCGTTCACCGCGACCCTGATGGCTGCACTATACGTTCCCTATACCTATATGGCGCCGCTATTGGCTGAAACCATGGATTATGGCCGCGATGGTTTGACCCTGGTCTTGCTGGTGTTCGGTTGCGGTGCAGTAGTAGGGAACTGGATTGGCGGAAACCTTGCAGATCGCATAGGTTCTGGCAGAACCCTTGCAATCGTGGCCGTTTCCCAGACATTGCTGATGCCTTTGTTTTCTTTGCTGCCCATGCCCGGATGGGTGCTGCTGGTACTGGTGTTCTTC
>CAWUJF010000099.1:0-8685 GCA_963922405.1 uncultured Hyphomicrobiales bacterium
TTTCGCTGGGCATTGCCCAATGTAATTCTGGGATCAATGGTTATCGTACCTGTATGGTTGGTCGTCTACTTGTTCAGACCCCCACGCGGCTAATTGGGCTACTGAAAATCAAACGCAGAAACGCCACGGACCATCTCATCAAGTCCCAAGGGTCTTGTGAGCGGTGGATGTGCTCTTGATATACAACCGGGTCTTTCACACAACCTGCAACCCGGGCCAATTTTTACGGGCTCGCGTGCATTTTCTCCGGTAAGCCCATCACCATATACCACTGTTTCCGCATGTTGCACTTGAAACCCGATCAGTAGTGCTGTGCGTTGCGGACGATCAAAATAACCCGAGCGCAGCCCTTCCACGGTTCTACCGACAACAACGAACTCTGTTTCCTGGGGTGTTACAACCGTTTCAGCAAAAATCTGCCCAGGACTAGTGAAAGCCTGGTGGACAACAAGTTTTGGACAATCGCCACCAAAACGCGTGGCCGGAAACCCATTTGACCCTGCCCGTCTCAACCTGTTTCCGGCAGAATCCGTTTCCATCACAAAAAATGGAACCGCACTGGCACCGCTTTTCTGTAGCATTGTAAGACGCCAGGCAGCTTGAGCGAATGTTACACCGAAGCGGGACCGTAATACATTGATATCATAACGTAATTTCTTTGCTGCGTTATAAAACCTGTCGTAAGGCAAGATCATTGCAAGCGCGAGCAAACGGGCGAATTCGAACCTCGCGAGACGACGTGCTTCATCAGAAGTGAGCTTGAGGAACCCCACCTCTTCATCAATCAGCTTGCTTTCCGCCAATAGCGCAACTTCAAGTGCCACTTCCTGCAACTGATCAGCAGGAGACAGGCGCTCTGAAATCATCAAACGGTTTGAATGTTTGTCAAAGCGACGGCGCCAATCCGGCATCGCCTCAACAGGCATGATCTGCACAACAACACTTTGTTCTCTGGTAAGCCAGCGCTTAAGCCCAGTCATAAGACCATCGCTCATATCCAGTTGTGACAGAAGCTTCTCAGCAGCCTGCTCAATGGCAGGAATATAAGGTGAGCTCTGTTCTATGGCCTGGCGCATTTCATCAACAGGCAGTCTTGCAGCCGTTTTGACCGTATCGCTACCTTCCTTGGCCATCATGCTGGATAGGCCGGATAGCCGTTCAAGGGATTCCCGGTAACCCCGATAAAGTTTCACCATGGCAGAAGCCACATTTGGCGTTGCTTCCGTAAACTCGATCAACTCGCTCCGATCCGGAATTTCCCCTACCAACAATGGGTCAGAAAAGGCTTCCTTAAGCTGTCCCATAAGGTTTTCATCACCCGCTCCCTGTAGTTCATCCAAGTCCAGTTTGTACGTGGAAGCCAGTTTCAGCAACAACTGGACGGTCAGCGGTCTCTGGTTACGCTCGATCAGATTGAGGTAACTGGCAGATATCTCCAGTTCCTCTGCCATTGCTGTCTGTGTCAGGTTCAAATTCGAACGAATCCGCCTGATCCGTGGACCTGCAAAAATCTTTTGATCAGCCATTGTTTTTAACTCCGGTCTCGTTCAAGAATGAATTACAGACAAGATGCTTAAGATCGTCCTAAAAAATTTACAATTTTTACTAATTTACACGAGAATTGGTAAAAAAACAGACAGAAAAACCTGATTTCAAAAATTTGAACGCTGAAATTCGGTTTTTTTAGTTACGTTGTAAAGAAAATGACATAGCTTTAGGCAAACGAATTTGGTACGTGTTTCTAAGGCACATAAAGGAGCAAAAAATGAGCACCAAGCCACCGGTAAAAGAACGTTCAGAAGAAATGTCTTCTTCCATGTCAATGGATGAACAAGCTGCAATCCGAATGGTAGCAAACGACCTACACCGCTTAAACCAAGCTGTTATGAAAGCTGTGGAAGCTGGTGTTTCTGTTGAATTAATCAGATCTGCGCGCCACCATTGTGGTAACGGAAATTTCGGAGATTTGCTTACCCCTGTTATCGTAAAACAGGGCAGCTGATTATCCAGAATTAATGCAAAGCGGGCGCAATTGCGCCCGTTTTTGTTTGCGCATACCAATCAAATACGACTGAGCGCACCATCCAGCTCTGCAATCAAATCACTTGCTGATTCAATTCCCACAGACAAACGAACCAAATTCTCGGGACAGGCTGTAACATCGCCTTCTATGGTGTGTCGGTGCTCAACCAGGCTTTCCACACCTCCAAGAGAAGTTGCCCGGTGTATGCCCTTCAATTCCCCGCAGAACTTCAGTGCTTCTGCTTTGCCACCGTGAACCAGAAATGACATCAGATATCCAAATCCGCCATTCATTTGCTGCGCGGCAAGCTCATGCCCTTCAAAAGAGCTCAGTCCTGGATACCAGACAGCCTCAATTTTCTCATGATTTTCAAGATGTTGCGCGATCGCCATTGCATTGCTGCACATGCGCTCAATCCGCAATGGCAATGTACGCATACCGCGTATGAGTAACCAGGCTGAATTGGGAGACAGAATAGCCCCTGCCTCGTGCCTGACAGTCTTCACGTGCTCCCATATGGCTGAGTTGGCATCTTTGCAGGTCAACACTCCTGCGATGACGTCAGAATGACCGTTGATAGCCTTGGTAACCGAATGCATCACTATATCAGCGCCCAACAACAACGGCTGCGATAGAACCGGAGTGGCAGCAGTTGCATCCACCACAAAGACAGCACCAACAGCATGAGAAGCCTTGGAAATAGCTGGAATATCGCTGGTTCTTAGCCAGGGGTTTGAGGGGGTCTCAATGAAAACCAGATCAGGCTTTTCCGCAGCGATAATTGCGCAAAATGTTTCTGTATCTGCGCTGTTTGCTTCAATCAGGGCAACACCGTGATGCTCGCAGGACCTTCGCACCCAGGCTGTGGTTCCCCAATATATTTCGTTCTGAATGAGCAGTTTCTGCCCCGCTTTAAGGTAACCCAGAACCGTTGAAATTGAAGCCATTCCCGAAGCAAACAACAGGCTTTCTGCCCCATCCTCCATTTGGCAGATAATACTCTCTGCCAGACGAACCTGATCATTTTGATCGCGGCCATAACTGTTGTTGGGAAACATCAGCTCGTATGCTTCATCGCGTACATAAGTTGTCGACGGTTGCATAGGAGGCACTACTCCACCTGAACCGGCATCAATAAATCCGCCGGCACGCGCCAAAAGCGTGGCCGGATCTGGTTGGTTTTTTTTGCTCAAATCACTTTCCTCAAGCGCCCTGTGTTGCTTCTGATGCGGATCTTGACCTCAGCCACATGGCAAACAGGAAGCCAGTAATCAACATGACTAGGCCGTAAACGGCAATAGGAACTGAAATCTCCGTTTGATCGAGAATTGTCAAGGCAATCGTAAGGCCAAGTGTACTGTTTTGAAGACCACATTCAAAAGATATGGCAGTACGCTGATCTTTCGGCAGAAGGAACATTCTGCCAACCATTATTGCCACAAACATCATCAACAGGTTCAAGACAAGCGTTGGAAGTCCTGTCTGTTGAAAATACGGAATGACGTTCTGGCGGTCCTGAAATATCGCTGCAAGTACCACCGTGATAAAGATGATGATTGAGAAAGGTCCAAAGAACTTCTCCGCTTTGTCCGCAAATGATGCGCTTGCCTTTCTTACCCCCATCCCGATTACTACAGGCACAACTGTTATAACCAGAACACCTATCATGGTGCTTGCAATCGGCAGCTCAGGAGCCCCTTCACCCATGTAATGAGACAATGCGAAACTGGTAATAAGTGGAACCGTGATAAAGCCGATCATGCTGATTATGGCCGTCAGTGAGACGGAAAGCGCCACATCTCCGCGTGAAATAAAGGTGAGAACGTTAGAAGTAACGCCACCTGGACAAGCGGCCAGGATCATCAATCCTGCAGCAAATGCCGGCTGCATGGGGAAAACCAACAATACACAAAATGCAATGATCGGAAGCGCAATGACCTGCATGGATGCGCCCAGCAAAAATGCCTTTGGTTTTTTGAAAACCCGCGTGAAATCTGCAAGCGTTAAGCCTAACCCCATCCCAAACATAATTAATGCCAATGCAATTGGCAGGCCGACTTTTAACATTATTCTCCCCCTGAATTATTATGAATTAACCAGTATTGACTTTGCTCATATCTCCCTTGGTCCAAGCCATAACCTTCGGGTTCATTACAGCAAACCAAAGCGGCGGGATAACTGCAAGCACAAATGAACCCGGATAACCGCTTGGTAATCGGGGAAGCTCGTTGAAATCTCTTAAAGACTGATACGGACGCATCGGATTAGCATGATGATCCGAATGACGTTGAAGATGAAATAGCATTAAGTTTGAAACGATATGATTGGTGTTCCACGAATGGATTGGATCACACGGAACATATTTGCCATCTGCCTTTTTCTCACGCAGCAGGCCGTAATGCTCCACGTAATTGGCAAGTGTAAGCTGAGAATAACCAGCAATGTGATGAAGAATAACGAACGGGATCATGATCCAACCAAAAGCGATAATCAGACCTATGGTGATGGATAACGTGATCGCATAGCCCTGTAGGAGATCGTTTTTCCAATGCCAGAACGATAATCCTTTTCTAGCGAGACGCTTCTTCTCCAGTTCCCAGGCAATTGTCGCTGTAGCAGGCAATTCACGCATGGCAAAAGCATAGACACTTTCATTATAACGGGCAGATGCCGGATCCTCTGGTGTTGCCACCATCACATGATGTCCCTGGTTATGCTCAATACAAAAATGCGAGTAACCGGTAAGGGAAGTGATCAGCTTGGCACCAAACCGGTCCAACGCTGAATGTTTATGACCGAGTTCGTGCCCAACCGTAAGCCCAGCACCACTTGCCGCACCAGCACCAATGGTAAGTGCAATGATCGCCCAAATCGGCATCTCCAGCGTGCCAACCGTGATGGCAGACATGAAGAAGCTGAAGAAAAAGACCGGAATGGAGAGATGCAAAAGGACCCGGTAATAATTGTCTGACGATAGCTTATCAACCACAGCCTCCGGCGGATTTGAGGTATCCTCACCGAAAACAACATCCATGATTGGAACAAACACGTAGTAATAAACCAGGGGAAATACCGACCAGATTACGTTCCCTCCGGTCAGCAAGATCAGCGAGGCAATTCCGGGTATCGATGGAGACAGAATGGACAATATCCAAAGATATCGTTTCTTATCTTTGTAGACTACTTTTTCACCGTCAGCTGTTTCCGCCACAAAAATCATGTTGCTCCTCCCGCAGACCATTCGCAAACAATGGCCATTGATCTGATCATTCTTACTATAACGTAAGATGTTGTTAGGCAACATTACGGCACACGACCAAAGGTAATCGTGATCAAACTTGAGAAACCGTGTGGATTATCCTGCGATCCAGCCGGCCGCAATCTGTCTTTTCTGGGCTGTGAGAGCGTTACGCATCAAAATGGAAACTGTGACCGGCCCTACACCACCTGGAACAGGCGTGACCCAGCTTGCAACTTCAACCACAGCCTCGGTATCCACATCGCCAACGATCCGGGTTTCACCAGACTCATCTGTAATCTGGTTGATACCAATATCAATTACAGCAGCACCAGGCTTCACCATATCGGCTTTAAGGAAGTTGGGGATGCCCACAGCCACTAAAACAGCGTCAGCCCGTCTGGAATGTGCCGCAACCGATCTTGTCATGTGATGACAGACGGTAACAGTTGCCCCCTCGGCCATAAGCATGAAAGCAGCCGGCTTCCCAACAATTTCGGAATGTCCGATCATGACAACCTCGAGACCCTTTAGCTCAAGGCCAGTTTCTTTGATCAGTTCGACGGAAGCTGCGGCCGTACAAGGCGTCAATGCGAGATCATTGTAGACAATGTTACCAATCGAAGCCGGATTCATGCCCTCCACATCCTTCAATGGGTGAATAGCTGATTGTAGGGACCGAACGTTAATATGATCCGGCACCGGCCTTTGAAGGATGATCCCGATGACAGAAGGATCATCATTCATCTCCACAATCCGGGCTTTGCATTCATCCTGTGTGAGTTCTGCAGGCCAATACTGATCATCAAAAGGTATTCCTGCTTTTTCAGCTCCCCTCGCCTGGTTGCGAATATAAACAGCGATTTCTTCCACATCACCAATTGAAATCGATACCAACCGGCCGGAAGCGCCATTTAACGCTTCAAACCCGGCCTTTGTCTCAGCCAATATACGTGCAGAAACGGACCGCCCATCAATATAACGTGGATCCATAGCTGAAATCCTCACAATCCTGAGAGTTATACTTTGAAAATCAATAAGTCGGAGCCTCTACACCTGCCCGGCGGCATGCACTGGTCAGGGTGTTTGCCATCAGCATTGCAATTGTCATCGGGCCCACACCACCAGGCACAGGAGTAATCGCACCGGATACTTCAGCCGCATCCTCATAGGAAACGTCACCCACAAGCCTCGATTTACCCTCCCCTTTTTCAGGAGCTGGGATCCGATTGATACCCACATCAATTACCGCAGCACCAGGTTTTACCCAATCACCCTTTATCATTTCAGGCCTTCCGACAGCTGCCACAAGAATATCAGCCGTGCGGCATAATCCAGGCAAATCCTGAGTTCTTGAATGAGCAATCGTCACCGTGGCATTGGCAGCAAGAAGGAGGTTTAACATCGGTTTTCCAACAATGTTGGACCGCCCTACGACTACCGCATTAAGACCTGAAAGATCTGATTTCCCTAATGCCTTTCTTAGCAGAACCATCGATCCAGCAGGCGTACAGGGAACAAAAGCAGTTTCTGTTTCGCCAGTGCCCAATTTTCCCACATTGATAAAATGGAAACCGTCCACATCCTTTTCAGGCGCAATTGTCTGGATAACTTTTCCTTCGTCTATATGGTCGGGCAGCGGCAACTGCACCAGAATACCGTCAATAGCGGCGTCATTGTTCAAGTTTTCTACCATGGCCAGCAAATCAGCTTCAGAAGTATCTTCGGGCAAAGTATGCGTTACTGAATGGAAACCGCATTCCGTCGCCTTTTTGCCCTTTGAACGTACATAAACCTGGCTTGCCGGATCTTCACCGACAATCACAACCGCAATGCCTGGTGTTACCGAGGTGTCCTTAATCAGCTTTTGTGTCGCTGATTTAACCGTTTCAATAACTTCTGCTGCTACTTCTTTGCCATCAATAACCTGGGCTGACATCAAAATTCTCCGGGGTATGCCTGTCTCTAACTGCGCCGACATTACAGATTTATGTAAATCAGGCAAAAGACAAAACGCCATATCAAAATCTTTTTTGCGACGTATAGCCAAATAGATCGCTTAAGCAAGCATCTGACAAACAAAATTGGGTGTTTAGTTACCTTCAATCAGCAAGGATAGAACGTATTTTAAACAGGCCGTATTTTTGGATGCGCAATTGCAAGAGTATTAAGGTTAACGATATCTTAAAAAATAAATTTTTTATCATTATCAATGCCCCAAATTGCTGGTAATATAAGAAAACGTGCCAGTTCTGCTTGATATAAAACACCTGACCGGAGATTTGAAACCCATATTTCCGGTGGATCAATGAGCAAAATTGGCCTCGGTGTAATGAAGATCTGGGAGGTTGCCGTTGTAGTAACAAATTCCGAGATTGCGTTATAGAAAGAAAATCGGAACGCAATCTAAAACTTGGACAAAAACTACAACAGCAAATGTGCTGTGCAAACTGTTCTAACCACTAGGGGCATCTGGGGAAAGCTCCTAAATTGGCGCCTGCTTCTTTTGGGTTTGACCGGCCTTGTGCTTTCTATCGCATCTGGCTGGACCACTTGGGACGGCATTCAGAACTTCACTGATGAACCTGTACTTTCACTAATGATAACCTTCGGCATTCAAGGCATCATGCTGGTTACGGCATGGTTGATAGGTGAGAGTTTCGGCATTAATCGGTTTGTTGCACGTTCGGTAAACAAATTGGAAGGCGGATTTTTCAAGATCATTGATATTCTGTGCGGCACGATTGTTGTCGGCTTGGCACTTTTACTGGTTGCCCGTTTTCTTGATTTTGGTACCGCAGCCAATGTATTTTTCAGCCAATTGGGAATGCCATTCCTGACAAACAACATTCTGTTGACGATAATTGTCGCCACGTTGCTCATTCAGTTTGTAGTCAAAAATGCCTCTTACGTCTTGAGCTATGCTGGTTGGCTCTCAAAGACCATATTCAGAAATTCCACACTTTGGGTGATGTTCCTGGCCTGTATGTCAGCTTCTGTTTTCTTTTCGTTTGATTCCCTTTTCACCAAGATCTTTCCGGCAGAAGAAAGAGCCCGTGCTGCAGATGTGAGGATCAATTCTGAAGTCGTTGGTTTGTCAAATGAACTCCTTCAACTGACCTCTCAAACCCAGGCAAGATATAGCTCGACCCTTCTGGCTGGTAATGACTGGCAGGATTACCGCAACAATGTGTCCGACATCAACGAAGCCCTTCGTAACCTTAAAGCCGATAGACAAGAGCAATTGTCAGCAATCAGGAAGGACAAGGAAGCGGCATTGGCCGATTTAAAATCCAGGCAGTTGGAAAACGAAGGTACACGCAAAAACCTTGCCTCAGAAGAAGCAAGCATCAAAGCGGAAATAGCTGCAACTCGCGAAGACATCGAGAAACTGGAAACTCAAACTGACGCGTTGAAAGACGAG
>CAWUJF010000100.1:0-8679 GCA_963922405.1 uncultured Hyphomicrobiales bacterium
ATTTTGCGCCACGCTGTACCAAGATGGCTTTCGGAGCCAGCCTTTAGAGCTATCACCACAGGATATCATGAGGCACACATTACCCATGGTGGCAGTGGTGCCCTATATGTACGTCTTCGAAGACTGGATCCTATAGTTTAATGACACCATTTGGATTGAAACTAAGAGAACTCCGGGCTGCAAGAGGCATCACCCAAAAGGAGATGGCTGCACAGTTGGAGGTTTCTGCTGCCTATCTTTCTGCTTTGGAGCGCGGCCACAGGGGAATTCCCAGCTGGCAATTTCTGCAGCGTGTTATCGGATATTTCAATATTATCTGGGATGAAGCCGAGGAGTTACAGAAGCTCGCCGCCCATTCTCACACACGAGTTGTAGTGGATACTGAAAAGCTCGGGCCGAATGCCACTAAACTGGCAAACCTGTTGGCCGCCGAAATCTCATCGCTGAGTGAAGAAGATTGCAACAAATTGGGAGATGATATTGCAAAGAAAACTGATCGGACGAAATAAGTCTATTTAACCAGAGCTTCTAACTCTGAGCGCTTTTCATTTATAAGCCAGCCATAATAATTTTCCCGTGGCAGGCCACCCTTCCGTTTGGCTTTTCGGGCACGGTTTCGCACATCCCCTAAATTATAGAGCGTTGCCGTAACACCCGGATTGTCTGAAATATCAAACCCCCCGATATCGCGATAGGCATCAATCGATACCCGAATGACTGCCGCCATGTATTGAAGTGTCGTATCCGGCTCCATGATCGTCTTGTAGACTTCGTTTGCCTTGGCGGCTGAAAGTTTTTTCTTACGGCTTGTTTTGGCAACCACATCGGTAACCCGAAGCGCAGTCAAAGGATTGATCTGCCCCAGGCCAAATGTTTGACCGGCATAGAAGGGCTGAAAAAATACCCTTCCGAAACGGTCATTGGGCCACGAAGTTCCACCAACCGTCTTGCCCTGGAATTTTGTTTTCCAGACTGTCTCCCTGCAAGCCCATAGATCGTAAGAGTCGCGCGAACCCTCACATTTCGCAAACTCTGGCCGTGAAACAAACTTGGTCACGCTCTCCTTGCCATGAGCAAACTTCACATCGGAATTGAAGTAGGAAATCGCCTTGACGTAGTAAGTCTGAAGATGATCCAGCGCATCCACATTATAAGTGTGCTCACCCACAAGGGCGCCGACAATATGGATTGGTGCAATCCCGTATTGATTGGCAGCCTTCTTTATCTTGCCTCTAAGCTTTTTGTCAGAAGCAATCAGATCTCTGATTTTCTCATACTTGCCTTGAAAACTACCATTGGTGGATCTTGTACGGGAAACTGAACCGGAAGGCACGGCAGGTTGTTTAGCGCTGCGGTTTCCTGGCGGTACTTTTTTCACCGCATAAGCAGGCTCCAGAACCAACATTGTTGCAATTATTGATAATCCCAGCAATCTGAACATGTGTCTAGCCAACATACTCTTCCCAAAATCTCAGCCCCTGCATGTGCATTTGATGCCATGTTATAACAGGATGAGTCGAGTGCTGAATATCAAATTTTCATGAATGTGATTAATTCATCAAAGTATGTAGCGGCTTAAATCCACGTCTCTTGCCAGTTCGCCGAGGTTCTTTTTCACGTATTCAGCATCAATGGTGATGGTCTCATTAGCTGAATCCGGTGCTGAAAATGAAATCTCGTCAAGCACCCGTTCCATTACGGTTTGAAGTCTCCGCGCACCGATATTTTCAATTGTGGAGTTCAGTTCAACAGAAATGTCAGCCAATTCGTCAATTGCATCATCTGTGAATTCCAGATTCACATTCTCTGTTTCCATCAGCGCAATATATTGCTTGATAAGGCTGGCTTCCGGTTCTGTCAGAATTCGGCGGAAGTCATCTTTCTCAAGCGCGCGCAGCTCGACACGGATCGGTAAACGTCCTTGCAATTCGGGCAACAGATCTGATGGTTTTGATACATGGAACGCACCTGATGCAATAAATAGAATATGATCGGTTTTGACCTGACCGTGCTTGGTGGAAACAACTGTGCCTTCGATAAGCGGCAGCAAGTCGCGCTGCACCCCTTCACGGGAAACACCTGCGCCCCCTCTTTGTTCATTGACGGCGATCTTGTCGATCTCATCCAGGAACACAATACCGTTATTTTCAACCGCTTCGATTGCCTCAGCAATCAAGGAGTCATTATCCAGCATCTTGTCCGACTCATCCGCGATGAGTAGCTCGTATGACTCTGTGACAGTTGTCTTGCGCATTTTGGTTCTTCCACCAAATGCCTTACCGAACATGTCCGAAATGTTGAGAACACCAACACTGCCTCCGGGCATGCCCGGAATATCCATTTCTCCCATCGGATTTGAAGTATCTGCAACTTCGATTTCGATTTCCTTGTCGTCCAATTCTCCATTGCGCAATTTCTTGCGGAAACTGTCCTTGGTTGCCGGGCTTGCTGTCTTACCCACCAATGCTTCCAGAACACGTTCTTCTGCTGCCAGGTGAGCCTTCGCTTTAACCGATTCACGCTTTTTCTCACGAACCAGATTAATCCCGGTCTCGACCAGATCTCTGATGATCTGTTCCACGTCTCGGCCCACATATCCCACTTCGGTGAATTTTGTCGCTTCCACCTTGATAAAGGGTGCGCCAGCCATTTTTGCCAGACGCCGCGAGATTTCGGTCTTGCCCACACCGGTTGGTCCGATCATCAGAATGTTCTTGGGCATCACTTCGTTTTTCATATCGCCTTCAAGCTGCTGGCGGCGCCAACGGTTCCGAAGTGCAATTGCTACAGCCCGCTTGGCGTCTTTCTGGCCAATGATGTAGCGGTCAAGTTCTGAAACGATTTCACGAGGTGAAAAATCTGTCATGAAGGTTACTCTGTTTGATGAAGTTAAAAATTACTCTGCAAAGGGTGGAATTAGGTTTCGGATGCGAATCAACCTAACAAACTGAATACAAGCATTCGAAGAAACTGCCATCCCATACCTATAGTTATGATGCCGGTTCCAATCAATATGGGCATGATTGATCGAGCCTCAAGACATAGCAGACACGACATCACTTGGTATCAAGCGATTCCATAATGATATTGCCGTTGGTGTAGACGCAGATATCGCCTGCTATTTTTAGGGCTTTTTGAGCAATGTCCTCAGCAGAAAGGTCGCTGTCTTCCAGTGCACGTGCTGCTGCTAGCGCGAAATTTCCACCGGAGCCAATCGCCATGATACCTTGCTCAGGCTCCAGAACATCGCCATTACCCGTCACACATAGCGAAACGCTTTCGTCGGCCACAAGCATCATCGCTTCCAGATTGCGTAGATATTTGTCGGTACGCCAGTCTTTGGCGAGCTCAACGCAAGCCCGCATTAATTGACCCGGATACTGCTCCAGCTTCTTTTCAAGCCGGTCAAGCAACGTAAACGCATCAGCGGTCGCACCAGCAAATCCTGTGATAACCTCTTTATCCTTGCCAATCCGGCGTACCTTGCGTGCATTGCCTTTGATAACTGTTTGGCCAAGGCTCACCTGACCATCACCTGCAATAACAACTTTTTTGTCCTTGCGAACAGTCACAATAGTGGTCGCGTGCATTGAGGGTAAGTCGCTCATAATAGGCCTTTCATTTTTATTTCTGCTATTATCTAGGTGGTTATGCTCGCGATTTAAATAAAAAATAGGCGCAAGAGTGTTAATAACGCTATTATGGATTTTGTAAGATTGTAGTGATATAGCAGCTGCGATGTGTAAATAAGTGAGTAAAACCAATGCGCAAGGCTGAAGTTTCCAGAAAAACAGCAGAAACGGATATCACGGTTGAGGTCAACCTGGATGGCACCGGTCAATATGACGTTGAAACGGGCGCTGGTTTCTTTGACCATATGCTGGATCAGTTGTCCAAGCACTCGCTGATTGATATGAAAATCCGCTGCAAGGGCGATTTGCACATTGATGCGCACCACACATCTGAGGATACGGGTATCGTTCTGGGTCAGGCGATCGCCAAAGCGTTGGGAGACCGTAAAGGCATCACCCGCTATGCTTCGATTGATCTGGCAATGGATGAAACCCTGACACGCGCAGCGGTTGATGTTTCAGGCAGGCCGTTTCTCGTTTGGAACGTAGAGTTTTCCGCTCCAAAGGTTGGTGATTATGACACTGAACTGTTTCAGGAATTTTTCCAGGCTTTGTCGCAACATGCTGGCATCACGCTACATGTGACAAACCATTATGGATCAAACAATCACCATATTGCTGAAACTTGCTTCAAATCAGTAGCCCGGGCACTTAGAGCCGCAATCGAAATCGATCCGCGTCAGGAAAATGTCATCCCCTCCACTAAGGGCTCGCTCTAGATTCATTTCAGTTAGCAGTTGTAAGACCGGCGGTCTGGGGTTAAACAGTCCGCATGACCACATATTCAGTATATTTGCCGCCAATCGAGGATGTTGAACCGGCCGCTGAGCGGTTCAAACTGGTGCCTGATAAAAAAGCCGTTTGGGCTATCATCGCACCACCAATCTGGCTCGCTCTTCATCGGCTTTGGCTTCCTTTGCTTGCGTATGTGGTGTTTATGTTGGCGCTTGCGTTGCTTGGCTCCTGGCAACCTCATGTGGCAGTTCTTTATCTGTCAGGTTTGCCAGGCCTTTACCTTTTGCTGGAGGGATTCGAGCTTGTACGCGACAAACTGGAGCGAAAAGGCTGGCGCTATGTGGGTGTGGTGGAAGCCGAAAACGCTGAAGATGCAGAGATCAAATATCTTATGGAAGGTGACACTTCACGATTGGAAGCCACACTTGCCCCAACAAGGGCGCTATCGGGGCATGTGTCTACCCCAGGCATTAATCAAGGACTTTTCCCGGAATAGGTCATGAAAGTTGCAATAATTGATTACGGTTCCGGCAATTTGCGGTCCGCTCAAAAAGCTTTTGAGCGTTCTGCTCGCGAGGCTTCAATTTCAGCTGAGATCCTGCTGACCAGTGATCCGGAGGAAGTACATTCCGCTGACAGAATAGTGCTGCCCGGTGTTGGCGCCTATGCAGATTGTCGCGCTGGACTGGATGCGGTTTCCGGAATGGTGGACGCGCTCGAAGAAGCAGTGACAAATCAAGCACGCCCTTTCTTCGGCATATGCGTTGGTATGCAATTAATGTCGACTCGCGGCCTGGAGAAGACCATTACCGAAGGCTTTGGATGGATACCTGGCGACGTGGTTTTGATGGAGCCGGGTGACAAGTCTCTTAAAATTCCGCAAATCGGTTGGAACACGCTTAATAAAGATACTGACCATGAAATGTTCGACGGTATTGAGATGGGCGAAGATGGGCTTCATGCCTATTTCGTCCATTCCTATCACTTAAAGTGTGAGGACCCATCGCATCGTCTCGCATCGACCGAATATGGCGATCAGGTCACAGCAATTGTAGGCAGGGATAACCTCATAGGTACACAGTTTCACCCGGAAAAGAGCCAGCGACTAGGACTGGCTCTAATCACCAACTTTTTGAAATGGGCGCCCTAATGTCTAAGATTCTCTTTCCGGCAATTGATCTCAAAGATGGCGAATGCGTTCGGCTGAAGCTTGGTGATATGGATCAGGCAACGGTTTATAACACTGACCCAGGTGCACAGGCAAAGGCTTTTCAGGATCAGGGTTTTAAATGGTTGCATGTCGTAGATCTGAACGGTGCGTTTGAAGGCGAAAGCGTCAACGGTGCTGCTGTGGAGAGCATCATTGCCAACACAGACAACCCGGTACAACTGGGCGGCGGGATTCGCACCCTCAAACAAATCGAAAACTGGCTTACCAAAGGAATACGCCGGGTCATCCTCGGAACAATCGCCGTTCGCGATCCGGAACTGGTAAAGGAAGCTTGTAAGGAGTTTGAAGGCCGGGTCGCGGTTGGCATAGATGCCAAGGGTGGAAAAGTGGCCGTTGAAGGTTGGGCAGAAGCCTCCGAACTTGGCGTGACTGAACTGGCCAAAAAGTTTGAGGGCGCTGGTGTTTCGGCGATCATCTATACAGACATTGACCGCGATGGCATCCTTACCGGGATCAATTGGGATTCAACAATAGAATTGGCAGATGCTGTTTCCATTCCGGTCATTGCCTCGGGCGGTCTGGCATCGATTGATGATGTGAAAAAGCTGGCGTCACCCGAATGCACAAAACTTGAAGGCGCTATCACCGGTCGCGCGCTCTATGATGGACGCCTTGATCCAGCCGAAGCCATAGAGGTACTTTCATCATGAGCCTTAAAGTTCGCATTATCCCTTGCCTTGATGTAGCTGGTGGCCGGGTCGTAAAAGGGGTCAATTTCGTTGATCTTGTGGATGCTGGTGATCCGGTGGAGGCAGCAATCGCTTACGATGCTGCTGGCGCAGACGAGCTGACCTTTCTTGATATCACGGCTTCTTCTGATGGGCGCGATGCAACATTCGATATGATTGCGAGAACCGCTGAACAGTGTTTCATGCCACTGACAGTTGGCGGAGGTGTCCGCACCGTAGAGGATATTCGCAAACTATTACTTGCCGGCGCTGACAAGGTGTCCATCAACACAACAGCGGTTAACAATACGGATTTTGTGGCCGAGGCAGCTGACAAGTTTGGTGATCAATGCATTGTGGTGGCGATAGACGCCAAAAAGGTTTCCGCTGACGGCGAGCCAAATCGCTGGGAAATCTTCACGCATGGTGGCAGAAAAGAAACCGGAATTGATGCGGTAGAGTTTGCACAACTGGTCGTATCCAAGGGTGCAGGAGAAATTCTCCTCACATCAATGGACCGGGACGGAACTCAGGTTGGCTATAACCTGCCGCTCACAAGAGCAATTTCCGATGCAGTCCATGTCCCCGTGATTGCTTCCGGGGGCGTTGGTAACCTGGATCATCTGGTGGAGGGTGTTACGAAAGGCGGGGCAAGCGCAGTGCTCGCCGCTTCAATTTTTCACTTTGGCACATATACGATCGGTGAAGCCAAAGCCCATATGCAAAGCTGCGGAATTCCGGTAAGAATGAAAATCTGACAATCCGTAAGGTAACAGGGGCGCAAGATGAAAGAATTTACGCTTCAAGACTTGAATGAAATAATTGGTGCTCGTGCACTCGAGAACGCCGACGTTTCCTACACAAGCACCTTATTGTCTGCAGGTACCCAGAAATGCGCCAAGAAATTTGGTGAAGAGGCCGTTGAGGCCGTAATCGCTGCCATGTCGGGTGATCGCGTGGAACTAGTGAAAGAGTCTGCCGATGTGCTGTATCATCTCCTGGTTCTCATTAAATCTCAGGGCGTTATGCTTGAAGATGTGATGATGGAACTGGAGCGACGAACTGCTCAATCCGGGCATGCTGAAAAAGCTTCACGACCACAGTCCTGAGTAATTTTGGAAATTTCCCATGTCGCCAGAGCAAACAGAAAGTCATAATGACAGCGCTTTTTGGAAAGCAGTAGATGCAGAAAACGGCGCAAAGCTGGTTTCCCCCTATCGCCTGTTCTCAACGGCGGAGTGGGAACGATTTCGTGCAGATACGCCAATGACACTGAGCGAGGATGAGGTTGAGCGGCTTCGTTCTCTCAATGACCCGATCTCGATTGATGAAGTGGAAAGGGTTTACCTTTCAATTTCCAGACTACTGTCATCCCATGTTGTTTCCGCACAGCAACTGTTTCGTGAACGTCAGGATTTTCTGAACTTCGGAGGTAATAAGACGCCATTCATCATTGGCATTGCCGGATCAGTGGCAGTTGGTAAGTCTACCACCGCAAGGGTTCTGAAAGAACTTTTAGCCCGCTGGCCCACCAGCCCGCGGGTTTCTCTGATCACGACAGACGGGTTTCTGAAACCCAATGCTCAATTGGTCGAAGAAGATCTGATGGAGAAAAAGGGTTTTCCTGAAAGTTATGACGTGGGCAGCGTTATACGGTTTCTGTCTGCGATTAAAGCTGGCGAGGAGAAAGTGGAAGCTCCGGTCTATTCACACTTCACCTATGATGTATTGGAAGATCAAAACGTTGTAATCGATCGCCCCGATATCCTGATCTTTGAAGGCATCAATGTGCTGCAATCGCGTGAAATGCCACGCGCAGGCGATTCCATTCCACTGGTTTCGGACTATTTTGATTTTTCGATTTATGTGGATGCAGAAGAACAAGACATTGAACACTGGTATATCAGCCGGTTCATGAGCCTGCGTGATTCAGCCTTCCGCGATCCAGCATCATTCTTCCATCGTTACTCAATGGTACCCGAGCAGGAAGCTGAAGACATCGCACGAGGACTTTGGGAGCGGATCAACCTGGTTAATCTGCGTGAAAATATCCGTCCCACACGTCCGAGGGCAGATTTGATCCTCAAAAAGGGTCAGGACCATCTCGTGGAAAAAGTGGCTCTTCGGAAACTCTAGATCGAGACCTAGTCTGCCCATGCCAAGGGCTCTGGCAAAGTATCCGAGCAAAAGTCGATTCTGAGGGTGCGTCTTGGGAGATCACTGGTTGAGCTTTTCGAACCGTGTATCGTCAGGGCCTTAACGAATAAAACATCGCCACGTTTAGCAGAACAGCTTTCCACATCGGACTGTTCGGCAACACGTGCGCAATCAATTGCTGCAACTTTTCCCTTCCTGTGTGACCAGGGCGCAATCTCAAGACAGCCATTTGTTTCATCGCAATCGTCCAGATGAA
>CAWUJF010000101.1:0-8624 GCA_963922405.1 uncultured Hyphomicrobiales bacterium
GACCTTGGCGCAGTGATCAAAAGCCTTAAACAAATGCCGGATGTGAAGGATACAACGGTCCTTTTGGCAGGACAGTCGCGAGGTGGTATACTCTCGGTCGCTTATGCAGGCGTACGACCGGATCAGGTCAGCGGAGTTGTAAACTTTGTGGGTGGTTGGCTCGGTGGCTGTGATACCGCAGAAGATGTAAATCAGACACTGTTCAAAAAGGGCGCCGGCTTTCCAAAATCAACTTTGTGGATTTACGGTGAAGATGACCTTTATTACACCCTGGATCATAGCCGAAAAAATTTCGAAACCTTCAAAAAAGCAGGCGGCAAAGGTGAATTCGTTGAACGCACCGTCAGGGGCAAAAACAACGGGCACTGGGTGATCGCCGTACCGCCGCTTTGGGAAGAAGCGGTCGATCAATACATTGCCGGCATCAAAAACTAGGATGAAGTAGCTAGATTTTCAGCATTGCACTATCCACTGCCTATGATCCCGTTTTCTTGACAAGAAATCTCCTCATCCCTACCCTTTTACTCAGGCAACTCGTAATAAGGGAGATGCCCATGTTATTTATGGCTAAATCAAAGCACCACCGGGAATCGCTCCGCAGAAAAGCCGAGGACGTTTTCAGTGAGGATGGTGTGGACCGGATTGTCCCGAACGAACCACAATTGCAACCCTCTTCCTCTTCGCAAATAACCCTGGCCCTGGCCTTATTTATCGGGGTCCTGGTGGTATTGATCCTACCGATGTTTATGTGGCTCACATTCTTTGCCTGAGACCACCGATTTTGATGTCTGAAGCTCAAAACCCTGTGTAACCTCACGTGAACCCCTTGTAATCAGCACCCGCCAATTGTTATTTGATAGCCAGAAACAACAAGCGGATTTTCCAATGAATACCCATCACACGAAAATGCTTATTATTGGCTCAGGTCCTGCAGGATATACAGCCGCGATTTATGGTGCCCGTGCCATGTTGGAACCAACTCTGGTTGCAGGCCTGGAGCAAGGCGGACAGCTTATGATCACGACTGAGGTGGAAAACTACCCTGGTTATGCTGAAGCAGTTCAAGGCCCCTGGATGATGGAGCAAATGCTTGAACAGGCTAAGAATGTGGGAACAAACATCATCAATGATCATATCACTGAGGTTGATCTGGATGTGAGACCATTCCGCGCTGTGGGTGACAGTGGCACGGTATATACCGCGGATACACTCGTAATCTGTACAGGCGCCAAGGCAAAATGGCTTGGCCTGCCTTCTGAAGACAAATTTATGGGTTTTGGTGTCTCTGCATGCGCCACATGTGATGGCTTCTTTTACAGAGGTAAGGAAGTCGTTGTTGTGGGTGGTGGCAACACCGCCATTGAAGAAGCGCTTTACCTGTCAAACCTCGCCTCCAAAGTGACCATCATCCATCGCAGAGATGAGTTCCGGGCAGAACGGATTTTGCAGGAGCGCGTTTTCAAGAAGGAAAATATCGAAATCCTTTGGGACAGCGAATTGGCTGAAATCGTTGGTGAAGAGGGCTTCCCGCCATCCGTCACCGGTGTGAAAATCCACAATCGCAATACCGGCGAGATCACGGATTATCCTACTCATGGCGTGTTTATCGCCATTGGTCACGCACCACAAACAGAGCTTTTTGAAGGAAAACTGAAAAAGAAGGACTCTGGCTATCTTTGGACTGCTCCCGACTCCACAGCCACCGAAATACCCGGTGTTTATGCAGCTGGTGACATCACCGATGATATTAATCGTCAGGCCGTAACCGCTGCAGGCATGGGCTGTATGGCAGCTCTGGAAGCCGAGCGTTACCTGGCTGAACTGGAAAATGTGAGCGAAGCTGCCGAATAGATCTGATTTTCCAATAATCTACAAACTCGCCAAACGGGTTTCATTATGCCATAAAATCACCATAGCTTCCGTGCGATAGAAGCACGGTATATGGCGGGAGTTGGGACAAAATGGATTGGGACAAACTGCGCATTTTCCATGCGGTGGCAGAGGCAGGCAGTTTCACGCATGCAGCGGATAAGCTGAATCTCAGCCAATCAGCTATTTCAAGGCAGGTGAGCGGTCTTGAAGCGGACCTTAAGGTTCCGCTTTTTCATCGCCATGCGCGTGGTCTTGTTATGACAGAACAGGGCGAGACACTTTATGCCACTGCACATGATGTCCTGCTTAAACTGGATGCTGTGCAATCAAAGCTCGTGGATTCCACGGAAAAACCGGAAGGCAGGCTGCGCGTAACTACTACGGTCGGGTTGGGCACTGGTTGGTTGACCACACGAATCCATGAGTTTATCAATCTGTACCCCGACGTTCATCTTGATGTAATTCTCGCGGACAATGAATTGGACCTTGTTATGCGGGAGGCCGATTGCGCCATACGCCTGCGGCAACCCACCAATCCGGATCTGATACAGCGAAAACTGTTTACGGTGCATCTGCATGTCTATGCCGCTCCAAGCTACATCAAGCACTACGGCCAACCAAAGGACATGAGTGATTTGAAAGATCACCGGATCATCGCCTATGGGGAGAACGCACCCCGTTACCTCTCGGAAATGAACTGGCTCCTATATCATGGAATGGATGGCAACCGTAAACGTGACGCGGTATTCCAGGTAAACAACCTGCGTGCACTTCGTCGTGTTTGTGAAGAAGGCACAGGAATTGCAGTTTTACCGGACTATATTGTTGAAGACCGACATGCCCTCGTGCAGCTGATGCCGAATATGGAAGTTCCGGAATTTGACACGTTTTTTGTCTACCCGGCGGAGATGCGATCGGCAGCCAAGATGCAAGCTTTCCGGGATTTTTTGATCTCGAAAGCCCGTCATTGGAAGTACTAAACTGCAAAAAGCGTGATATTTTTGCAACTAACAGGGTGAATTCGGCATAATTTCGCCACATATCAACACGAATCACATGCCGCCCTGATTGCGCCAAAATTCATAAAACACGAAACTAAAACTGTATTGGGTGATTCGTTTTTGATTTTTTCTCCTCCCTGCAAAAACGAAGGACTCAATTGTTACCCTCTTGAAGGTTATTGTACGAGGTTACCTTCATACTGTGCCGGGCCTGCAGAGCCCGGCTCTTTTTTGATCCACACTATTTATACAGCGCTTCGCTTTGCAGATCCTTGTAGAGATATGCGACCTGCTCTTCATATCCATTGAACAGTCTCGTTGGAATGCGGTCTCCGGTTTCCAGATCCCGTTCGGTTGCCTGGCTCCATCTCGGGTGATCAACTTCCGGGTTCACATTAGCCCAGAAACCGTACTCGTTTTTGGCAAGCTCTTCCCAGAAACTTATAGGACGATCTTTAGTGAATGAGATTTTCTTAATCGACTTGATATGTTTGAAACCGTATTTCCAGGGCAAAGCAAGACGCACAGGGGCTCCCATTTGTTTAGCCACGGGCTTTCCATATGCACCGGTCACCATAAACGCCATCTCATTCATGGCTTCTTCCATCGTCACACCTTCCACATATGGCCATGGATACCAGAACTGCTTCTGGCCAGGCGCGATTGAAGAGTCGTTAAATGTCTCGAAACGTACATACTTCGCGTCTGAAGTCGGTTTGGCGAGCTTCACAAGTTCAGAAAGCTGGAATCCAGACCAGGGAACAGTCATAGACCATGCTTCAACACAGCGATGGCGATACAGTCTTTCTTCCAGTGGCATTTTCTTCAGAAGATCGTCAAACCCGATAGTCATCGGCGCTTCAACTTCTCCATCTATCGCTATCTCCCAAGGACGCACTTTCAACGCCTGAGCAGCGGAATAGATCTGCTTGTGCGAACCGAACTCATAGAAATTGTTATATTTTGTATTGATCTCCTCCGGTGTAATTGGACGATCAATAGTGTAGGCTTCGTTTCGCTCTACCGGATAAAGTCCAGCACTTGGGTCCTCTTCTGCACGGGATTCAGTTGCTTGGATCAAAGGTGATGCAACAGTCGCAAGCGAGGCAAGCCCCAAACCTTTAACCAATTGACGACGATTTAAAAAAACACTTTCAGATGTGGCAGCACTCTCTGGCAAATGCCAGGACGGCTTAATAAAATTTCTTTTCACGGCAATACCCTTAGTAACAGGAATTAACAACTACCTCGCATAAGGGAATATTTGACAGAAAAAGTTAATGTTCAACGCAATTTCGCTCACAATAGCGTTAGAAACATCGAGCTGTTAATAAGCTGAAAAGACCTAATTCTTGACGATTCCGGTGGATGAAACTGCATTAATCTCTGCTTCACTAGCACAGAGGTTACTTTGTTCACCTCTCAGGCTTGTTGCTGGCCGAGGCACATCAAGATCGCCACATTGCGTCACACTGGCAATGTTGCGGGGAATTCTGACTTGAACATTGGAGCCGCGATCACGGTCAATAAGTGTGGTCGCTGTGGAACCGATAGCAAATCTTACACCACCGAAACCGGCAACGTAATTGTCTTCTCCCGCTTCAAATTCACCAAATACGCTCCAACCATCGTAACCAATATCGCTGAGCAGATGCTCAAAGGAAACATTGGCAACGTTTCCGCGTGAGATCAAACGGTGACCGATTGAGCCACGGAGATTCTCGGTGAAATAATAGGAAAGATCCACTTCATCGATGAATTCGCTTTCCACGTGCTGTCCAAATTGTAGACCAGCCAACACGTCAAGTGACCATGGACCGTTGTAAATAGCAGCTTCAATGCCGACGCGCCCTGCATGTTCAGGGTTCACATAGGCCCAATCACCATAGATACCTATAAGACCGGTTGAAGAATCGCGATGAAAAATGTGTAGGCCTGCAGCCGCACTTGTGAAGTTACCATCATAAACACCTGCACCGGCATCGACCTGAACACCGAAGTCACTGGAAATGAACGGCAAAGGTGTCGCCACAGAAGCGGTGAACATGAAATTCGAGGCGCTGCCCAGCACATTGCGTTGGAACGCACCGCCTGAAACACTCAATTCCCAGTTTGTGGCATCAACGGCCCCACCGCTACCCGATAAGGGCTGATCGGAAATACGTGCAGGATCAATACTGGCTTGCTGAGCAAATACACTCTCAAGTACACCACCTGTCATGGCAAGTGATACAAACAACGCTGACAATGTTTTCTTCAAGTGAATTACCCGTCGCCTAAATGCCTGTATTTTAAGAACACAGATCTATGTTGTTACCCGCCAGACTAAGCCCAGTCCGCTGAAAAACCTTTACACCAAATTTTGCAAAAACAAAATCCAATTGACCCGATAAATGCCGAAACGGGACAGATTATGGTTAACAAACCACTTTTTTCTCTACCCCGTGGCAAAAATGTCATCAATGAGAGAACCTAGGTCAGGCTCGCACAGAATTTTTGGATACGTTCACAGGCTGATTGAAGAGCTTCTGTGGAAGTGGCGTAGGAAATCCGGAAGTTAGGTCCAAGACCAAAAGCCGATCCATGTACCACTGCGACACCTTCCGCTTCAAGCAGTTCTGTCACAAAATCCTCATCAGTTTCAATCACTTTACCCTCAGGTGTCTTCTTGCCAATCAGCCCCTTACAGGAAGGATAAACATAAAACGCACCTTCAGGTTTCGGACAATCAATGCCGTTTGCTTGGTTGAGCATCGAAACCACAAGGTCTCTTCTGTCTTCGAACACTTTCCTGCGTTCATCGATGAAATCCTGTGGTCCTGTTAGTGCTTCAACGCCTGCCCATTGGGTGATTGAGCAAAGACCAGAGGTTGATTGGCCTTGCACCAGGTTCATAGCCTTGATCAGTTCAATCGGTCCTGCGCAATAGCCAAGACGCCAACCGGTCATGGCATAAGCTTTAGAAACACCGTTCATGGTCAATGTCCGGTCATAAAGACCAGGCTCCACCTGAGCAGGCGTTACGAATTCAAAATCGCCGTAACAGAGGTGCTCATACATATCATCTGTCAGAACCCAGATATCAGGATACTTCATTAGTACGTCGGTCAGGTCTTTCAACTCCTCGCGGCTGTAGGCTGCACCCGAAGGGTTGGAAGGTGAGTTGAAAAGAAACCACTTGGTCTTCGGTGTAATCGCCGCTTCAAGCTGCTCACCTGTAATCTTGAAGTTGTTTTCAAACGTCGCATCTACAAACACAGGCTCACCACCATTGAGCAAAACCATGTCAGGATAACTTACCCAGTATGGCGCAGGAATGATCACTTCATCACCTGGATCAAGCGTTGCAGCAAATGCATTGTAAATTACTTGCTTGCCACCAGTACTTGCGATCACCTGTTCGGGCTTGTAATCCAGATTATTTTCGCGTTTGAACTTTGCACAAATTGCCTCACGCAATTCCTGAATTCCGGGAACAGCCGTGTATTTCGTTTCACCACGGTTGATAGCCTCGATTGCAGCTTTCTTGATATTGTCCGGCGTATCAAAATCCGGCTCCCCTGCTCCAAGACCAATAACGTCTCTTCCGGCCTGCTTGAGTTCTCTTGCCTTTTGCGAAACAGCAATCGTTGCTGATGGTTTCACGCGCGAAAGGTTGTCGGCTACAATGCCCATAATAATTCTCCGGTAAATTTTAGAGGATACATCTGAAATGCGTCAGCAATTAACCTCTATTCCTTAGCCTCCTCCAAATCAAGTGCTGGACGCTTTGTTGGCACAGGAATAGTTGGTTTATATATAGAGCCATCCGTATGTTTGATGCTGTTCGGATTGGGTCCGAATGCACCGCCCAGAGCAATTCTCTCTTCTTTGCGGAGTATCTTGACCGGTTTGAAATACACTGCTGCCAGTTTCTTCAGGTTCTGAGGCTTTTCACTTTTGGCTTGTTGCTGTGTGGAACCAGCCTGTGTAGCAGCGGAACTTACCGGAGCATTATTCACATCAACTTCGGCAATGAACTCATATGCCGGACGTTTTTGGGGAACTGGAAGGTTCTTGAGCGGGTTCTTCTTCCGCTCCTCGCGCTCGGCCAGCACTATAGTATCGATCCCATCAAAATCCTGGGTCTTAGGTGCTTCAACGGGTCTTAATTTTGGCTTTGCCTGAGCAGCATATTTTCTCGGGCAGGTTTTACGGGTGATATCTATCGGTTCGTCAGAAACGTCTCCGGGCTTTGTTGCGGTCAGAACATTTCTGTAAGAGGCTTCGCCACCCTTGGCGTCAAATCCTTCCTGCAGCAATTGAGCCGCTTTCACGTTGCGAGCCAATCCGGACCTTCCACCGAATACGACTGCCACCAGATGACGATCATCTCGTTTCGTGCGCACAACAACATTATAGCCTGATGCACACACATAGCCCGTTTTCATCCCGTTTGTACCTTCATACAATTGGATCAGGCGATTGTGGTTACGCAATCGACGCTTGTGAAACCTCAATGCAGGAATATCGAAAAAAGAAGCATGCTGCGGGAATTCATGAGTGAGTTTGTGAGCAAGGATCGCCATATCGCGCGCGCTCGTATACTGGTCCGGATCATGCAGCCCGTGCGGGTTCACAAAATTTGTGTCCGTCATCCCAATCCGTCTGGCATGAGAATTCATGAGCAATATGAAATCTTCTTCAGTACCGGAAATAGCCTCCGCTAACGCCACAGATATATCGTTGGCAGACTTCACCATGAGAATTTTCAGCGCTGTTTCCACCGTCAGAACGGTGCCAATCGGAAAACCCATCTTGGAAGGCGGCTGTTGGATGGCAGCCTCAGAAACACGAACAGGCGAATCCATGGCGAGATGTTGAAGTTCAAGCGTCTTGAAAACAGTGTAGGCGGTCATCAACTTGGTCAATGACGCCGGTGCCCACCTCAGAAATGGTTTTTCAGCGGAAAGAATATCCCCCGTCTCCACATCAACCACGATATGTGGCGGCAGATCAGGCAAGGGTAAATCATCGCCAGCAACTGCAGCATGAACGCTGAACAGCCAAGCAACAATCATAGTTGGTATTAAAAAAAGCCTCTGCAGCATATACTTCACATAACCAGTTTACTCGTTAATTCCGGAATGTGTTTCCGGCCGCCCGCTTGCCCGCAGATTAGTTCCGTAGAAAATAAATTTCCAGTTCAAACTGTGTTTTTGGTGAACACGCATGAACAAATTTCCGAGAACTTTTGAAAAAATCAAAATATTTGCTTGATTAAGTTACCTCATCTGCAAATTTATGGATCATGTGTCGAAGCTACTACATTGTTTGTTTTTCACTCGTGTTTCTTGCGATCGAAAGCGTTTTTCTTTCAAGACATGCCGCAGCCTTCGATGCAGGCCACCACCTGGATCAAAACCGCTATGTCCTTAAAAAGGAAGGGTTTTCTGAAGCTGCCATCGACGCCGTCTCCCTGGCAAACTGGCTTGCAGATTATTATGCAACTGCTCCCGCAGTAGATCCATCGGTCAGGCCCGGCCTGGCAAGGCTACAATTCGATAATCTTCCTGATAGCCAATCTGCGGAAAATTATTTCGCCTGGTACGCTTACAACTCAAAAAAACTGATCCAGGAAGCCGCTCAAAACAATGACCGCATACAACTTCTAGCCACAATGGGCCTTGTTCTGCATGCGTTGCAGGATTTTTATTCCCATACGAACTGGACCACTCTTTATCCTCGTTATGAGGATGGAAGTTTCAACAA
>CAWUJF010000102.1:0-8473 GCA_963922405.1 uncultured Hyphomicrobiales bacterium
CCAGCAGCTCAAATCGCGTTGATGCACAAGGTTGTGGTGGAAGAAAACAAGTGGCTGAGCGAGAAGCAATTTCTCAACGCTCTTAACTTCTGCATGTTGTTGCCAGGGCCGGAAGCAATGCAGCTGGCGACCTATGCCGGATGGCGTATCCACGGCATCTTAGGCGGGCTGATAGCAGGCCTGTTGTTTGTCTTGCCTGGTGCTCTAGTCATTCTATTCCTGGCTTCACTATATTCCGCTTATGGGGATGTTCCTTTTGTCAACGCCCTGTTTCTGGGTATCAAGGCGGCTGTGCTCGTCATCGTAGTTGAGGCATTGTTAAAGGTTTCGAAGCGCGCACTCAATTCACAGTGGCACTATTTGATGGCTGCTTTCTCGTTTGTGGGAATCTTCTTTCTGGAATTGCCCTATCCATTGATTGTGTTGACCGCTGGTATAATCGGATTTGTCTTCGCGACCGGTTTAAATGATGCGGAACACGAAACTTCTACTCGTGGAGTTTCTCTCTTAAAAACGTTCCAGACAATCTTCACATGGCTGATGATTTGGTGGCTTCCGATATTATTGCTATGGGCTTCAGGTGCAGACGAAATCCTCACTTCCATAGCAATTTTCTTTTCAAAATTAGCAGTCGTTACTTTTGGCGGTGCATATGCTGTGCTTGCCTATATGGCGCAAGACGCAGTTGAGACCAACAATTGGCTAACGGCTACGCAGATGGTGGACGGGCTCGGCCTGGCTGAAACCACTCCGGGACCGCTGATCCTTGTGACTGAATTTGTGGGGTTTCTGGCTGCAGAGAAAGTGGGAGGATTTTGGCTAGGAGTGGTTGGCGCTGCTGTTACGCTTTGGGTCACCTTTGTGCCTTGTTTTTTATGGATTTTTGCAGGCGCACCCTATATCGATCATTTATCAAAACAGGTTCGTTTGTCGGGCGCGTTATCCTTTATCACAGCGGCGGTAGTTGGCGTTATTCTGAACCTGTCTGTCTGGTTTGCGCTTAATGTATTGTTTGCCGAAATTGATACCGCCCAGGTTGGTCCATTCAAGTTTCTAATTCCTGAACTTGCCAGTCTGGACTGGCGGGTGCCGGTCCTGACTCTGTTAGCTGGGGTACTGCTCTTCAGGCAGCACTGGAATGTTCTTTACGTGCTTTGCTTGTGCGCTTTTTGTGGCTTTTTAATTTCGGCTCTATGAGATCAACAGGATGCTCTTCGCTTTGCACTTCAGTGATCCGTTCGTTCAGGATTTCGCGAACTGTCTCCCAAAGTAGCGAGAACGATTGGAAGCCTTCTTCAGTAAGAGCATCCTTGTCGAGCGCAAGAACCACTCTTTCAAGCATGGAGTACATATCCTGCTTGAGCTCTTTCAGTTCAGCAATATCATCTGTGTTTCGTCCAAGCTCGGCGATGTCCAGCAGTTCGTAATTGTAGCTGTCCAGGCGATCTTTCTGGGTGGAGATAAATCTCGAACGCAGAGCAAACAGGCTGGAAGCCAACATGGCTAACAGAGTAACCACTAGCGTCAATGGTTCAGCGTTTTCCTGAAGGAAGGTTGGTTCGTCACGCGTGTAAAACTGTTGAGAGCCTGAATGCAATGGAATGTTCAACCCTTCATCAATCATTGGTCTGTTAATTGCATTCGCCAGTGCAAATCGGATTGTCAGATCCAGTCTATTTTCAAACAATATTCTGGTGAGTTCGCGGATATGCTCCTCGGGTAGATCATCCCGAGTTACTAATACGCGATCAACTGTTACCGTCGTGGCATCGTCAAGTGGTGTGGGTTGTTTGCCAAGAAATGCGCCTTTAGGGACAATGCCTGTATCAAGAAAAGGACGTTTTATTGAAATGGCTTCAGCCTGATCAATTGATACAAATCTCAAATTGAGATTCTTTAATTCAGCATCTTCGAACAGATTGAGTAGTAGCCTATCCCTTAAGGATCTGACGGTAAAAATTGCATCCACCTGACCAGCGAGTAGTCGATCCGTCGCCCGTTGAAAATTCATGGTTTTCCAGTTGATACTTTGAATGGGTAGATCGTAGTGATCACCAATAATCCAGAATGAGCGGAACTCATCTGTACCGAAGTCAGCAATGGCGATTCGTTTGCCCACAAGATCTGTCGGTTGAAAAATTGGTGCGTCAGCTCGGGAGATAATCTGAAAGAAATCGGGAAACAGGTCGGCGACCATCCGAACGTTATTCACAACTGGCGTATCGGAGCGAATTGTAGCCAGATCAATTTTACCCTGATTCAAAAGTGAAATATTACTACTGGAGTCTCTGCTTGAGACCACTTCAATGCGCAATATGTCAGAGTTTCGTGACACCACATCTGCCACTTCCTGCATCAACTGATAGGAGTCAGTCCTGAACGGACCTGCGCCTATTTTCAAGACAGCGGGTTCTAAATCCCGGTTGATATAGAGGTAACCGCCCACGGTAGTTATCAGCATCAGAAGAACCAACATCACACCTGTCAGACGAAAGCGAAGACCCGCCCGCCTCTGTGTATTGGCAGCCTTTGATATTCTACTTGGTGTCAGCTCATCAGTCATAAGCGCATTTAACAACGAGATTTTGTATGCTGCAATCTCTCTAATGGTCTATGTTATGAACGATCACGTGCTGCAAGTGTCCGTAACCTCAATGCATTAAGGCGGATAAAGCCGTGAGCGTCTTTCTGATCATAAGCACCCTGATCGTCTTCGAAGGTCACCAGTTCCTCAGAATAAAGTGACTTGTCGCTTTCCCGTCCGGTCACGATCACATTACCCTTGTACAGTTTCAAACGAACCTTACCTTCCACGTGAGTTTGAGATTGATCAATTGCGGCCTGCAACATCTCGCGCTCAGGCGAGAACCAGAAACCGTTGTAAATGAGCTCTGCATATCTTGGCATGAGCTCATCTTTAAGGTGGGCAGCGCCACGATCGAGCGTAATGGATTCCATTGCGCGGTGGGCGGTCAACAGAATTGTTCCACCTGGAGTCTCATACACGCCCCGTGATTTCATACCCACGAAACGGTTCTCAACCAGATCCAGACGACCAATACCGTTGTCATGGCCCAGCTTGTTCAACTCAGCCAGGAGCGTTGCAGGCGAGATTCTTTTTCCATTGAGGCCGATCGCATCACCATGCTGGAATTCGATCTCGATATCTGTTGGTGTGTCCGGTGCATCCATTGGTGAGATGGTGCGCTGGTAGACATATTCCTCTGCCTCGATAGCCGGGTCCTCAAGGACTTTACCTTCAGAAGAAGAATGCAACAGGTTTGCATCAACGGAAAATGGTGCTTCACCCTGCTTGTCTTTTGGTACAGGAATTTGATGTTCCATGGCGAAATTGATCAGGTCAGTACGGGATTTAAAACTCCAGTCACGCCAGGGTGCTATTACCTTTATGTTCGGATCCAGTGCATAAGCTGACAATTCAAACCTGACCTGGTCGTTACCCTTACCGGTAGCACCATGGGCGATGGCATCCGCGCCGGTTTCCCTAGCGATTTCTACCAATCTCTTTGAAATCAGTGGGCGCGCGATGGATGTCCCAAGCAGATAAACGCCTTCATAGGTGGTGTTTGCTCTGAACATGGGAAATACGAAGTCCGACACAAATTCCTCGCGCACGTCTTCAATAAAGATTTCCTTGATCCCCAGCATTTCAGCTTTTTTGCGGGCCGGCTCCAATTCTTCTCCCTGTCCGAGGTCAGCTGTAAATGTGACAACTTCCGCATCATACTCCGTTTGAAGCCATTTCAGGATTATGGATGTATCCAGACCACCGGAATAGGCGAGAACGACTTTATTGATTTTTTGTTTTGCTTCACTCATGAGAAAACCTTGCTGAAATATCTGAAAGATGGCCATTTCTGATGGCAGGTCAAAAAACAGATTGCTGTTTCGGAATTTTCCGGCAATGTAGCCATAATGGGCGCAGGTTCAAGCGCTTATATTGTTTCAAGGTAAGTGAATATGGAATTTTTACCCTCCTGGCCAGTATTTGGCGCGTTTACGGTGGCTGCTTTCATTCTAACCATTACCCCCGGGCCTGATATGACACTGTTTCTGGGTCGTGCACTCACACAGGGGCGCGCTGCAGGAATGGCTGCTATGCTGGGAGCGTCTTCAGGAATTGTCATACATACCTTGCTTGCTGCGTTCGGTATTTCCGCTCTCATTCAAGCTTCGCCCAATGGGTTTCTAACTTTGAAGATTGTAGGTGCTCTTTACCTGCTCTGGTTAGCAGTGCAAGCGGTGCGGCAAGGATCTGCATTCTCTGTCGAAAACGAGAATGTGCGCAAGGCAAGTCTAGCCAATAGCTGGGCCACGGGCGTATGGATCAATTTGCTCAATCCGAAGATCATTCTGTTTTTTATTACGTTTCTACCGCAGTTTGTGACACCGGGTGACCCGAATGCAGCCGGTAAAATGATTTTCCTGGGTTTGTATTTTATCGTGTTTGCGGGGCTTTGTTGCACGTGCCTCATTCTGGCGGTTGACCAGGTGGCAGACACATTGAGGAAAAACCCAAAAATCACCCGGGCTATTGATTGGATATTCGCAGGTGTTTTCTCAGCTTTCGCCGTTCGTATTCTGCTTACTGACCGCGGGTAGTTGTTTCATCCAGTTGCCAGCACTTCGTCCGGCGATGAGCCAATAAAAGAAGGCTGCCACAAAACTGGTAGCCAGGGTAACAATAAGCGTTCCCTCACTTGGTGTAAAATCCTGAGACTGTTGTGAAATCAATACAAACAGGCCGGCAGCGCCGCCAAGAAGCAAATGTGCAATCACGCTCTGCCAACGCATCATCTCAGTGATGATTATTGCGATCATTACCGGTATGACAGCCAGTCCGGCCAGTTTCAAACTTGACCAAAACCCAACCCCAATTACAGCTACCACGAGTATCCAGAAATCCACATCAGGGTCACCGAACACGGTTGCTTCATTGGAGGGCAGTAATTCCGGGTACAATCCGAAGATTGCACCAAATCCGATGAAGATACCGGCTGCTGCGATTGCTATAAAGAGCGCGATGAAAATTACGATTAATCGCCAGATGACGGAGAGAATGAGGGACATACCCTTTCATTATCGGTTTTGAGCTCACGTTGGAAGAAGTTTTGTCGCTTGAACGCAGAGTAGGCCAATCCGCCAGTAGCGCCACCAATCACAGTAGAAATCAATACAACAGGTGAGACTGTGAAAACTGCCATACCGAACAGCGCATGTGCACATAGGGTAGCAACAGCTCCGGCAATCGTCCAAAAGGTGTGGGTGTCAATACCGGATCCCGAAGACACGATATTGGCGAAGCAAAAGGGAATGAAAGCGGTAATACCAGTGATTATAAATGCTGCGAAAAACGTTCCGACAAAGTTTCGGGCATTTGCGATTTCATTCGAGAAAATCGCTAGTCCCAGAAGGGTTAGAATGACGGCTACGAATACCGCTATCACATATCCGAAAATGAAATTCAAAGTTGCTTGCATTGGGAATCTCCATTGATTGATTTCCCAAAATTAGACTTCATCCGGGCAGTGTGGTTGCAGGTGGTCAGCAGATATTATGCAAGCGGTTGGTTATTCGCCGTGTCCTGCTATCATCATGGCTTCCAGCGCCAGGCGGTCAGATTTTTTCAGCCGTTCAGATTCTGATTTCAATTGGCCACAGGCCGCCAGAATATCGCGACCTCTGGGTGTGCGTATCGGAGACGCATATCCGTTAGCATTGATAAAGTCGGCGAATTTCTCGATCTGTTCCCAGTCTGAGCACTCGTAATTGGAACCGGGCCATGGATTGAATGGAATGAGATTGATTTTTGCAGGAACACCTTTCAGTAGCCTGACCAGCTCTTTTGCGTCTTCGAGTGAATCGTTCACACCCTTCAACATCACATATTCAAAGGTAATCCGCCGCGCATTGCTCAAACCTGGATAGTTTCTACAAGCCTCCATCAGCTCAGCTAGCGGATACTTCTTGTTAATGGGAACGAGTACGTCGCGTAATTCATCATTGACTGCATGGAGCGAGATCGCGAGCATTACACCGATCTCATCACCTGTACGGTAAATGTTTGGCACAACTCCGGAAGTGGAGAGGGTGATGCGGCGTTTGGAGAGCGACAGGCCTTCGCCGTCTGAAGCAATCATCAGGGCGCGTTTTACGTTCTCGAAATTGTATAAAGGTTCACCCATTCCCATCATGACGATGTTTGAAACTTTGCGACCTTCCAGTGGAACAATTGCACCAGCAGGTGTGTCTTTGTCCGGGAAGTCTCCCAAACGATCTCTTGCCACCAGCAATTGGGCCAGGATCTCGCCTGAAGTGAGGTTGCGTACCAGTTTCTGGGTTCCGGTATGGCAGAAAGTACAGGTAAGCGTGCAGCCGACCTGGCTTGAAATACAAAGAGTTCCTCTGCCTTCTTCAGGAATGTAGACAGTCTCCACTTCAACTGGCTTACCAGCACCAAGGGAGGGAAACTGTAGCAGCCATTTTCTGGTTCCATCGTTGGAGATCTGCTCTTCGATGATTTTCGGTCTCTCAATATCAAACTTTTCCTCCAGCATGTGGCGGAAGTCTTTTGAGAGATTTTTCATGTCTGAGAACTGTGAGATTCCTCTCACGTAAAGCCAGTGCCAGATTTGGCTGACACGCATCTTGATCTGTTTGTCCGGAATTCCCTCAGCGCGCAGGAGATTGCCCAGCTCTTCCCGGTCGAGGCCGACGAGCGAGGTTTTTGCACTTGTTTTTGGTGCAAGTGCTTCGGCTTCACGCCGAACATCGGAGTTTGTTAAATCAAGCGAGACTGACATGGACCGTCTTTATCATGAGTGTTCGGGTAAATCACCCCTAATCAGATGGATATGGTTGGCCGTTTTGTCATTTACCAGATGATTGCGCAAGATAGGCGCCCAGAACGTGGGAAAAATCATCAGTCCACTCACCCACAAGTGGGCTGCCTTTTACCTTTTTCCAGGCTTTGTTTTTCCGGAAGATTGTTTCCAAAGCTTCTTCACTTCCGACCATGACTGCCTTGGATGGCGTTGCGAATTCATGGAACCTTATGGTCGGATCCGCCTCGAAATATGTGGCTCTCGTGGCAAGGCCGTTTGCTTCAGCTGTATTGATTACAACCGAAGTCACGTCGAGGCTTCTATTGCTGGTGTGGAAAAATATGAAGCCGTTTTCCTTCAATCGGGACTGATAAAGCTCGATTGCGTCCTTTGTTACCAAGTGGGCGGGAATTGCGTTTGAAGAGAATGCATCAATCATGATGATATCGTATTGCGCGGCGGGTTCATCTCTTAGCGTAAGTCTTGCATCTCCCATGACGATTGGAACATTCGGTGCGCATTCGTTCACGTAGGTGAAAAGTGAAGGATTACGTGCCAGATCTCTTACGACTGGGTCGATTTCAAAGAATTTCCAGTTTTCACCCTCCCTGATGTGGCAGGAAAGCGCTCCGGCGCCAAGGCCGATGGCGGCGACATTTATCTGTTTCTTATGAGCACGCAAAGCGTTGAGTGCCTGTCCGAAAGTCCCTTCCGGTAAATAGTAAGACAATGGGTACTTCTTGCCTTCAGACGTATAGAGCTGAAGGTTGTGAATTGTGTTGCCGTTGTAATAGCCATGGAGCACGCCATGCTCGGTCTGCTTGGCGCTTACCCTGCTGATGCCAAAGAAGCTTCGGTCAGTGAAAATGTATGACTTGGTTATGGCAAATATGGAAGCGATCAGGATCCAGGTTGCCATGGTAATATGTGTTGAACGCAAGGAACCCACATTACTCAAGAGAGAGTAGATGAGAAGTGCCACCAGAATTCCCAACAAGATCTGTGCTTTTGGAAGCAATGACCCCAAAGTGAATTGATCCGAAATGACCACCGTTGTGATTGCCAAAACGGCAAGGGTAATCATGGCATGTTTCCAGAAATCGCCTTCTCTTTTATTGCTTGTAGCCATCAGAAAAGATGCAGCGATGATGATCAGTGCAAATTCGTGGGTGTAGGTGAAAAGGACAGGCGCAAGTAATGCAACACTTGCTCCACCAATAACGCCACCCAAGGACATGAAGAAATAGAATTCGGTCAGGCGTGATATGGAAGGACGATTTTCTGCTAACAGGTTATGGCATAGCTGCGTCATTACGAAGAAACCCAGAAGCGTGATGACAATATCCGTTGCTGCGTCAAGACCGAAGTTTAACCTTGAAGTCGCCAGCATTGTGACCGCCAATGGAAGCAACAGGAACTTCAGCCAGGATGTGGGAACAACCGGTTTTGATGAAAATGCAAAGATGAATGTGAGCAGGTATATGGCCAGAGGAAGGACCCACAAGAAGGGAGTTGAGGCGATGTTTGATGTCATGTGACTTGTAACTGCCAACATGAAGGCAGACGGAATGGCAGCACAGAAAATCCAGTAAACCCGGTCCTTCACAGTCAATACGGTCTTCAATTCA
>CAWUJF010000103.1:0-8464 GCA_963922405.1 uncultured Hyphomicrobiales bacterium
TCAGCTCGTGTGAGCTGTTTGTCGAGTTATTGCCGGCCACACATGTTTCCCCACACATATGATTGTGTTCAGATAGTATGGGCTTGCCTGATCCCACCTTTGTGATACATCACCCGTAAATTCATCAAATACCGTATTGCTGCTCACTGCAAGCTAAAGTAGCAATCTGACGTGAGATACAAGTTAAATGAGCAATCAGGTCATAACCCGCTTTGCACCCTCACCCACGGGCTTTCTGCACATTGGTGGCGCAAGAACTGCACTTTTTAATTGGCTCTACGCCAAGGCCAATAACGGCAAGATGCTGCTACGCATTGAAGATACGGATCGCGAACGCTCAAGCCAGGAAGCAGTAGACGCAATCAAGGAAGGTCTCCAGTGGCTTGGTCTTGATTGGGACGGTGATGCCATCTCGCAATATTCACGAGCGGAGCGTCATCGCGAAGTGGCAAACAAGATGATTGAGAATGGTACAGCCTATCGATGCTACGCCACTCAGGATGAGCTTAATGCCATGCGGGAGAAAGCGCGTGCAGAGGGCCGCCCTCCTCGTTATGACGGAACATACCGCGATATGACAGCAGAAGAGATCGCGGCCAAAGGTTCAACACCCTTTGCTGTGCGTCTTAGAGCACCACTGGAGGGTGAAACTGTTATTGAGGACCAAGTTCAGGGCACTGTGCGGTTTCCGAACAAGGACCTTGATGATCTCGTCTTACTACGGTCTGATGGTACACCCACTTACATGTTGGCGGTTGTGGTGGATGACCATGATATGGGCGTCACCCACGTGATCCGAGGTGATGACCACCTAACTAACGCTGCGCGTCAGACGCTCATTTTCCAGGCCAATGGCTGGGACGTTCCAACCATGGCGCACATTCCGCTTATTCATGGGGCAGATGGTGCAAAGCTCTCCAAAAGGCATGGGGCGATCGGGGCGGAAAAGTATCGCGAGATGGGCTATGTGCCGGAAGGTCTACGCAACTATCTTGTGAAGCTCGGCTGGGCGCATGGGGATGATGAGATCATGTCAACGGATCAGATGATCGAATGGTTTGGTTTCGATGGTATGAATAAAGCTCCTGCCCGCTTCGACTTTCAAAAACTGGATGCCATTAACGGGCATCATATCCGTCATATGGATGATGAGCTATTGCTTGGTCATCTGGAGGCTGTTCTCGACTATATAGAAGGCGGCAAACACATATCGGACAATCTTAATGAGGAAAGCAGAAAACAACTCCTGCTTGCCATGCCAAGCCTGAAAGAGCGAGCCAAGACACTTGTTGCTTTGGCTCAGGGTGCAGCCTTCATTTTTGATACGAGACCTCTGGAGATGGAAGAAAAAGCAGCAAAATTTGTGACTGATGAAACCCGGGAAATGATTCGCGAAATACTACCGGCTTTTGAGGCGATCGAGGACTGGACACCCACTTCTATTGAAGAAGTCATTCGCGGATTTGCAGAATCGAGGGATTTGAAACTGGGAAAAGTCGCACCACCATTACGTGCCGCTTTGACAGGAAAAGCTGCTTCTCCAGGCGCTTTTGACGTGTTGAACGTGCTTGGTAAATCTGAATCGGTTGCCAGACTGAAAGACCAGCTATAAGTCCTGCTAATCCTTGTAATTTGCGAAAGTGTGACTTCAAACAATTTTTAAGAAGTTGAAGACCTAAATCCTTTGTCGCACTTGTGTCACACGACTAAATCATATAGCTAAACTGCAGTTGGTATCCACATACCAAAACGATCTGTGATTGTGAAACAAAGCAATCGGTACAAATTGCCACTTTCGGGCGAGGGAAAACCTTACAGTCGGATAGAAACAACCGACGTATCTGGCACTAGCTGGTTGCGAAATGAAAGGACATTAATATGGCGAACGACAAGGCAACTCTGAGCATTGGTGAAAATAGTTGGGATTTTCCGGTTCGCCAGGCCAGTGTGGGACCCGACATCATCGACATCACAACACTTTACCGGGAAACGGACTGTTTTACATTCGATCCTGGTTTCACATCCACTGCTTCCTGTGAAAGTGACATTACATTTATCGATGGTGGTGAGGGAGTTTTGCTTCACCGGGGATATCAGATTGATGAACTCGCAGAAAAAGGCGATTTTCTGGAAACCTGCTACCTACTTCTATATGGCGAGCTACCAACTCAGGCTGAAAGTGACGAATTCCGCCGTCGTGTGACCTATCACACCATGGTGCATGAGCAGATGAGCCGTTTCTTCACAGGTTTCAGACGTGACGCGCACCCAATGGCAATCATGTGTGGTGTTGTTGGTGCCATGTCAGCTTTTTATCATGACTCCACTGATATTTCTGATCCAAACCAACGTATGATCGCTTCTCTACGCCTGATTGCGAAGATGCCTACAATTGCAGCAATGGCGTACAAATACCACGTGGGTCAGCCATTTGTGTATCCTCGCAATGAGCTCGACTATGCTTCGAACTTCCTGCAAATGTGTTTTGCGGTTCCAAGTGAGGAATACACTGTTAATCCCGTTCTTGCCAAAGCCATGGACAGAATCTTCATTCTGCATGCAGATCACGAACAAAATGCTTCCACTTCAACAGTGCGTTTGGCTGGTTCTTCCGGAGCTAACCCATTTGCATGTATTGCAGCTGGAATTGCCTGTCTTTGGGGTCCTGCACATGGTGGTGCTAACGAAGCTGCTTTGAACATGCTTCAGGAGATCGGCAGTGTCGACAATATTCCTGAATATGTGAAGCGTGCGAAAGACAAGAATGATCCATTCCGCCTGATGGGCTTCGGACACCGTGTTTATAAAAACTACGATCCGCGTGCCCGCATCATGCAGAAAACAACGCATGAGGTTCTGGGTGAGTTGGGTATCAAGGATGACCCAATTCTTGAAGTTGCCATGGAACTTGAGAAAATTGCTCTAACCGACGAATATTTCATCGAAAAGAAGCTTTATCCAAACATTGATTTCTACTCTGGCATCACTCTGAAAGCCCTTGGCTTCCCTACTACTATGTTCACCGTTTTGTTTGCTTTGGCACGCACAGTGGGCTGGTTGGCACAGTGGAAAGAGATGATCGAAGATCCAAAGCAAAAAATCGGTCGTCCACGCCAGCTCTACACTGGCCCGACGAAACGGCCATATGTGAGCGTTGAAAACCGCTAAGATCTGGAATTTCTAATCGTGACAGATCCCTCCGATTATCGTCGGGGGGATTATTTTTTGCAGATTTCAATAATCTTTTGAGCAGCCAGAAGGGTTCCGGGGGTGTCCTGTCTTAACCGCTCTTCGATCAAGTCAAATCCATCCAGCTGAATTTTCCGCTCTTCCCCGTTTTTCGCCAGACGCTCCACCATCCTCGCCACATATTCGGGATGCATGTATTCATTGAACCGTTCTGGAACAACGGGGTAATCCGCAATGAGATTTGGCAAGGAAGCGGTCCAACCAGTCAGTAAATGGCGGATGCGCATGGCAATCCAGTCCAATTGATAGATTGATATGGTAGGGAGTTTAAAAAGCGCCAGCTCCAGTGTAACAGTTCCTGAGGCTGCAACAGCTAAATCACCCTCCTCCATTGCCTTGTGACGCGCTGCCTCTCCTGTGACAACTGTAGCGCTTACAGGCCAAGCCAATACTGCATCACGGATTTCCTGCTCCAATTTTCCGACAGTTGGTACGGTGATTTCAAAACGGTTTCCACGACTTACCAAAATTTCCAGCAAGTCCTTGAGGAATGGCAAGGTGTGTTTCACTTCGCTGTGTCGGGAACCAGGTAACAGGACCAGCTTTGCAGGATCACCAATGTTATGTCGTTTCTTGCGGTCAATTTCCGGAATGTTTGCTGCGAGCGGGTGCCCGACATATGTGGCGGGTGGGCCATCCAATTCTTCCAACAGGTTGGGTTCAAATGGAAGAATTGCCAGAACATGATCAATATATGTCTTGATCTTCTTTGCGCGTCCCGGGCGCCAGGCCCAAACAGAAGGTGCCACATATTTGATGATACGGATTGAAGGATCAGCTTTACGAACTTTCTTGGCCACGCGGTAGGAAAAGTCTGGGCTGTCAATCAGCACCAATACATCAGGGTTCTTTGCGATTACATCGTTTGCGGTTTTTCCAATTAACCTCAACAGTTTCGGTAGGTTGGCTGCAACGGCTGAGATACCCATCATGGATATCTCTGAAACATCAAACAAGCTCTTGATCCCACGTGCCTGCATTCTAGGTCCGGCAAGTCCCATGGGCTCAATTGGCTGATCCAGTTGTTCAAAACATCCAATAAGCTTGTCTCCGAGCACATCACCGGATTCTTCACCCACAATAAAATAGACCCGAAGTGGTGTAATACTCATTCGCCCAAATCCATTTTGGAAAGGTCGCAACCAAAAACGAATACGCCCATATCATGTGCAAGTTTCAGCGTTTCTTCCCTTTCCAGTATCATTGAGTTTCCAGCCTCAATCGCGACTCCCATTAAACCGGCGTCGCTCACATGCCTAATGGTGTCCGGACCAATTGCAGGAAGATCAGCTCGTTTGTCCTGCCCTGGTTTCATCGTCTTCACCAGCACTCCAGCCTTGCCATCTTCGTAAAGTATGCCGGAACTGCGCATGTCAGCTACTCTTTTGAGCATGCCGTCTGTACCTTCGATACCTTCAACGGCTACTACCCGCTCACCGACTGCAACTGCTGCCTGGCCAATGTCCAGTGCACCCAGGGTCTGGCAGGCACGAAAAGCCTTTTGAATGTTACGCTTTGCCTTTCTGGAAGGGGCTGGGCCACTTATTTTTCCCTCGTGTGATAAAAGTTCCGGCAATATTTCATGTGCGCCCACCACTTTGATCCCGCGTTTTTCAAACACATGGATGACACCGCTCAGCAGAGAATTGTCACCGCCAATCATAAACGCCAGAATTTGCGGTAGTGAAAGAACACCACCCCAGTCAAGTTTGCTTAACTGAATTTTTGGCCTCGTGACACCGCCGGCAAATACCACCTTTGTCACGCTGTTATCTTTAAGCGCTTTAAAGAGTTTTCCTACTTGCCCGAATTCAACGCTTACGTGTTCGTAGTTCTGGATCCAGTCACCCGCCTCGCCTTCCATTTCAACCAGGAAAGGCGCGGGCCCTTTTTTGGACAACCCTTCAGCCAACTCACGCGGCAGACTTCCACGACCCGAGATAATGGCGATGTTTTCCTGGTTTTCGGAGTGGTCTGTTGTCATCACAACTCAGGTTTTTGGTGTACACAGGGCTCTGTCAGCAGACTCGTTGATGAAATTCAGGATCAAAGCCACCACCGGGTCCTCGCCCAGTTCTGCAGATACTTCCGGGAGCGCATCTGCCACGGCCTTTTCGCCAGAGAACAGGTCCTTAAACGCCTTACGAGCTTTGTGAATACTTTCGCGTTCTATACCAGCACGCTTCATCCCAATAATGTTGAGACCAGCAAGTGATGCACGATTGCCAATTGCCATTCCAAACGGGATCAGGTCATTCTCGATACCGGCCAGACCGCCAACAAATGCGTTGTTTCCAATTCGGCAGAACTGATGAACGGCAGAACCACCACCCATGATAACGTGATCGCCAACCTTGCAGTGACCGCCCAACAACACACCGTTTGAGAAGATTACGCCGTTTCCTACCTGACAATCATGGGCCACATGGGAATTTGCCAGGAAATGACAATTATCACCAACCGTCGTCTTACCCTGATCACCAGCTGTGCCTGGATTCATCGTGACACCTTCGCGAATGACGCAGTTTTCACCAATGATCAATTCGGTCTCTTCGCCCGCGTATTTCAGATCCTGGGGCGCATGGCCGATAGATGCTGTGGGGAAGATTTTTGCACCGCTGCCGATCGTGGTATTGCCTGCAATTGCCACATGGGAGTGCAGTACAGAATCTGCACCGAGCTTAACCTTGCTGCCAACCGAGCAAAACGGCCCGATCGTACAGTTATCTCCAATTACGGCGCCATCTTCGATGACACTGGAAGGATGTATGTTTGTAGCCATTTTTTATGCCGTTTCTTCCGGATCAACCATCATTGCGCCAATATCAGCTTCGGCTGCCTTGTCATCGCCTACCCAGGCTTCGCAATGATATTTGAATATGTTCTTGCGTTGCTTTTGCTTGGTAACTCGCAATTCCAGAACGTCTCCGGGTATTACTGGACGGCGAAACTTCGCTCCATCAATAGTCATAAAATAAACCAGTTTGCGCTGCCCTTTTGAGTGGGTGTTTGCGCAAATCGCGCCGGCCGTTTGTGCCATGGCTTCAACTATGAGCACGCCTGGCATTATGGGATCACCTGGAAAATGTCCACCAAAATGGGGTTCATTGAACGTGACATTTTTAATCCCGATAGCAGAATCGTCATTATCAACGTTGATTATTTTATCGATCAACAGAAAGGGATAACGATGTGGGAGCAGTGTAAAAAGATCTTTAATTTCTATAAGACCCAGCTCATTGTCAGACATTAATCATCCCCCTTCTTCTTTTTTCTTTCCCGCTTTTCCGCAAGCAGAACCTTTGCAGCGTTTCTCATCCACTTTGATGCGCTTATTGCTGGATACCCCATCACACGGGCACCTGCTGGTACATCACCATGAACGCCGGACCCACCACCAATCTGGGCGCCGGAACCTATTGTTGTATGCCCAACAACACCAGCCTGACCAGCTACCACAACGTAATCGCCCATAGTAACACTGCCAGATATTCCAACAAGCCCAACAATTACGCAATGACGACCAATCACCGAGTTATGACCAATCTGAACAAGATTGTCTATTTTTGTTCCTTCGCCAATGATTGTATCCCGATTGGCTCCTCGGTCGATTGTGGAATTGGCACCAATTTCTACTTTGTCCTGAATGATTACACGGCCAATTTGCGGGACTTTATGGTGCCCGCCAGATCCCATGGCAAAACCGAAACCATCCTGACCGATTTGGGCGCCGTTGTGAACGATCACATTGTCCCCAACCAACGAGCACACCAGCGTGGCGTTTGCTCCAATTGTAGTGTTTCTTCCAATCGTGACACCTTCGCCTATGACAGCACCAGATAATATCACACTGCCACTGCCAATGGATGCGTTTCTGCCGATTACTGCGCCTGCCTCTATGATCACATCAGCCTCAATTTCAGCACCTGGAGAAATATGAGCAGCTTTAGATATCCCCGTTTCACCTGTAACCGGTTGGGGCTTCATGGCAGTTGGATAAATTATTGAAAGTGCTTTGCCATAGGCCTGATAAGGTTTCTTATGGACTAATGCCACAACGTTCTCAGGCATCATGTCGACATATTTTTCACTGCAGAAAACTGCGGAAGCCTGAGTCGTATCCAGATATTGTAGATATTTGGGATTATCAATAAAGCTTATTGCACCCACTCCAGCTGCTTCTATCGGAGAAGCATTGTTGATAAGCGTATTCTTCAGGGTTTCCTGATCCGTAGACGTTTCTGCTTCGCAAAGGCTAGCAATTTCTTGCAGACTGATTTCAACAGGCTTGAAAAACATACTTCTGAAAGCCCCTTAATTGTTAGCTGATGCACCTGATATTATTCAGAAATGTTTGTCTAAAAATAAAAGGAACGGTATGAACTATTTCCAGACCGTTCCTGATTTCCATCTTAAATATGAGCTTCTTCGGGTAACGGGTTAGAATTGCGAACTCACACCGAAGTTAAACTCACGACGCTCATCAAAGGCTTCTTCCGCAATCGGCACCGCGTAGTCTACACGTAGCGGACCAAATGGTGATGCCCACAGAATACTACCACCTACTGAAGCCCGGACAGCGTCGTCATCAAGCTGTGCAAGTTGTGCAGCAGTCAAACCAGGGTTTGAAGCTGTCACAGCGGCGATAGCTGCATTACCAGGCGTTGTAAGCTGACCCACATCGGCAAATACAGCGCCTCTCAGACCAAATGAACGAGGAACAAGTGGCAGTGGGAATTGCACTTCTGTGGTTGCGTTCCAGAATGTCTGCCCACCGAGCGCGTCACCTGTAATCGGATCCCGAGGACCATAACCAAATGAGTCGAAGCCTCTAATGGTATTCTGGCGTGCCTGGAAGTTATCAAATACGCGGAAGTTAGTACCATCATCTCCACCAAACACTTCCACATGCCCACCACGTACACGTGCCATAAAGATCAGATCCTGTTCTTCGAGCAATGTGGTGTAGCTAACCAGGCTAGCTTGAGTGGTCAGATAATTCGCGTCTCCTCCCACACCGAAAAATGTTTGTGACCAATTGGCACGAATACCTTCACGCGGTGTTTGGGCATTGTCCAACGAGCTGTAAACCAATGAGTAACCCAGACCGGAAGAGATAAACTCACCCAAACCAGTTGAAACAAAGGCGTTGGATAGTTCGATTGCGGAGTTACCCTGAATTCCATCTGAATTGCCGACACCGCTGCCGACGGCC
>CAWUJF010000104.1:0-8443 GCA_963922405.1 uncultured Hyphomicrobiales bacterium
TTCAGCACTCCTGCGCGATCTGGAGCATGCGCTCACGCTCGTCGAAGCCGTTGTTTCTGCCGTGAAGGTGCCAGTAACCCTGAAAATGCGTCTTGGTGGGGACCATACGAGCCTCAACGCTCCGGAACTGGCAAAGCGGGCTCAGGAAGCCGGTGTACAGCTAATAACGGTACACGGCCGCACACGATGCCAGTTTTATAAAGGTACAGCAGATTGGGATGCCGTCGCAGCCGTTAGAGACGCAATCCACCTGCCATTGGTTGTGAACGGCGATATATGTGACCACGAAACCGCACGCTTCGCATTGGAAAAATCTGGTGCAGACGCTGTTATGGTTGGTCGTGCAAGCTATGGCAGGCCTTGGCTTCCAGCACATATCGCTGGCGTTTTATCAAATGAAGAGGTTCAGAAACAAAAGCTGGATATCCATGCAGTGATTGCTCATCACGAGGCAATGCTATCCTTCTACGGTAGTGAATTGGGCATAAGGCAGGCCAGGAAACACCTGGGCTGGTACATGGATCATCTACCGGTTCAGTCTTCCATCTCGCATTTAAAGCGTGTGATCATGACGTCCTTCGATGTGAGCGAAATTCATAAGCATCTCCATGAAGTCTTCGAAATTGCCAGAACTGAAGCTGCAATCACGGAGATTGCCGCATGAGTGAAGTGTTAAGTAAAAACCTTAAGAAAAGTGTATATACTATTGAAAGTGATAGTGTATTAGATAGTTTACCGCAAGCCGTTCTTGTAGTGGATGAAGAGAATTCAATTCATTACGCTAACATGGCTGCGGAAACCATGTTCCAGTCGTCAGCCTCGTTTATTTTGCGTAGCGGTCTGGAAAAACTGGTTCCCTTTGGCAGCCCGATATTAGGTCTGGTTCAAAGAGTGCTGATGAAACGCTCTCCGGTGAACGAATACCAGATTGATATTTCTTCGCCCCGTACCGGTGAAGGCTGCATCGTGGACGTGAATGCGTCCAGTCTGGCTGCAACTGACAACATGGTCATTTTGATCTTCCGTGAACGGAGCATGGCCGATCGTATTGGTCGACAACTCAATCACAGGGGTGCCGCACGCTCGGTGACCGGTCTGGCCGCAATGCTGGCTCATGAGATCAAAAATCCCCTGTCCGGCATTCGCGGCGCGGCACAGCTTCTGGAAACGGTTGTCGGGGCTAATGACAAGGAATTGGCTCAACTCATAACGACTGAAACTGATCGCATAGTGAAGTTGGTTGACCGGATGGAGGTTTTTTCGGACGAGCGACCACTCACCAAAGAGCCCGTGAACATGCATTCTGTGCTCGGACACGTGAAACGGATTGCCGAAAATGGTTTTGCAAGCAATTGTAAGATTGAAGAACATTATGATCCCTCCCTGCCATATGTTTCAGGTTCAAAGGATCAGCTGGTTCAAGTGTTTCTCAACCTGATCAAGAACTCTGCAGAAGCGCTTAAAGGAGCTTCGAAACCCAAAATCACTCTTGCGTCAGCATATCGTCCTGGAATCAGGCTGGCATCACCCGGGGCAAAGGAAAGCGCCAGTCTTCCTTTGGAATTCAGCATTACAGACAATGGCGGCGGAATTGCTGAGGAAATCAAGGCGCATATCTTCGAACCGTTTGTTACGACCCGTACCAATGGTTCAGGCCTTGGACTGGCCTTGGTCGCCAAAATTATTGGTAGCCATGGTGGGGTGATTGAGTGTGACAGTCATTCAGGCGGAACCACATTCCGTATCCTCCTGCCGGCCTGGCAGGAAGGAAAGGCGGTGCGTAATGGCTAAGGGTATTGTTCTGGTCGCCGATGACGATGCCGCAATTCGTGTGGTTTTGAACCAGGCGCTGAGCCGCGCAGGCTTTGAGGTTAGGGTTACTTCCAACGTTTCAACGCTATGGCAATGGGTCCAGGAAGGTGAGGGTGACTGTGTCATCTCCGATGTGATCATGCCGGATGGCGATGCGTTTGAATTCATGCCCGGTATCAGACGGGAAAGGCCTGATCTGCCGGTTATTCTGATTTCTGCGCAAAATACCTTCATGACCGCTGTGAAGGCTCAGGAAGCCGGTGCTTACGAGTATCTCCCCAAGCCCTTTGATCTGGATGAACTAATCACCGTAACCAGCAGAGCCATTGCGGAACCCAAGAACAATCGCTCCACCCAAAGACCGGAAGATTACGCATCAGGCATGCCGCTTGTGGGCCGTTCTTCAGTGATGCAGGATATTTATCGCTCAATCGCAAGGATGATGCACTCTGATCTTTCTGTCATGATCACCGGCGATAGTGGCACGGGCAAGCGTCTTACGGCGAGAGTCTTGCATGATTTCGGCAATCGTAAACACGGCAACTTCGTATCAGTCAACCTGACTGCCTTGCCGGAAGAGGTGATTGAGAACGAGATTTTTGGCCTCGACAGTGAAAACCTGTCTCTCGGACTGGGCTTACTGGGCAGGGCCAATGGTGGCACATTGTATCTGGATGAAGTGGGGAATTTGCCCCTGTCAGCCCAGGCACGTTTGCTGCGGGTATTGTTGCAGGGGGACACCATTCCCGTAGGCGGTACCACACCGGTTCGGATAGACGTACGGATTATTGCCTCCACCACGAAGGATATGGATGCGCTGATACAAAACGGATCTTTCCGGGAAGACCTGTTCTACCGGCTGAACGTAGTGCCATTGCGCCTTCCACCATTGAAGCTGCGCAATGATGATATTCCAGATCTCGCAAGGCATTTCCTAAAAATCATGGAAATGGAGGGTGCCCAGGCTCGCCACATCGATGCTGATGCGCTGAAGCTGTTGAAGGAGCATCAATGGCCCGGTAACATCCGCGAACTGGAAAACCTCATCCGCCGCATATGTGTGCTTTATCCCCAGGAAACGATCACGGCCGGCCTTGTTTCTACTGAAATCCGAAACAGCGGCTATTTCAGACAAGGCGTTGATGGTGCCAGCAGTAGCGGGTTCAACGGATTACGGGGTGCAACAGAATATTTCGTAAACCGCTACTTCGATGAACACCACGGTATAATGCCTCCAGACGGCGTATATCAGCGTTTTCTGGAGGATTTTGAGTATCCATTGATTTCTTCAACGCTCGCCGCAACCAATGGAAATCAGATCAAGGCAGCCCAGGTTCTTGGCTTGAACAGAATACGCTGCGCAAGAAAATCCAAAACTACGGCATAAGAATTGTGAAAACTGCCAAATAGGCGGTAAATTCCACTTGATAGACATGAAATGTGTTTCATTTTTGCCACAATGATGTTGCCTAAAAGCAACGGATTTGGAATAAGTTTTAACCAGTGAATCACAGGATACCGTTGAACCTTGAGCGTAGCTTCGCCCACAGATGAGAACAGTACCGGCGTTAATTCCGGTCCGCAGCCTGAACTTTTCGATGCAACCCGCACTTCGCGCAGCAAAACGATCGGGCTGATCACTGTTATTACGCTCCTGATCACAGGAACAATTACCTTTGCGCTCCTGATGGAGCTCACACCCATCGCGCCAAGTCAAAACCTGGTGCTCACCGCTGCCGCACTCAACGGCACGCTGATACTGGTGTTGATGTTCCTTATCGGAAAAGAAGTTGTCAAAATCATCCGCTCGAGAAGAAAAGGCAGAGCCGCCTCACGCCTTCATGTGCGTATCATCGGCCTGTTCTGTCTCGTCGCAGCGTTTCCGGCCATCCTGGTGGCAATTGTCGCAGGCATCACCCTGGATCTGGGACTGGATCGTTGGTTTGAGTCTCGCACCAAACGAATAGTAGCTTCCTCGGTCAACGTGGCGCGCGCTTATAGAGTGGAAAGCACCCGCGTGTTGATGGGTAACACACTCTCAATGGCAGCCAATCTGGACCGTAACCGTCGGCTATATGTTCTCGACAGGCAAAGATTCATTGATCTCTTTTCGATAGAAACGCGTGGAAGAGGCTTCATTGGGGCCACATTGGTGAACAAAAATGGTGACGAACTTCTGGCCTCCCGCCTGGAAACGCAGGACAAGATGCCGGAACTTTCAAAAGTAGCTTTGGAATTGGCAGATAAGGGAGAACCTGTCCCGATCCCATCTACTGGCAACTTCGCTGGTGCGGTGTTCAAATTACGTAACATCCCGAATGCCTATCTTTATTCAGTGATCGCCGTTCCTCCAGCCGTGAATGAAGCGCTGAGAGAAACAGAACTTAACAGCGCTGAATATATCGGCCTTGAACAAAACCGGTTACCGTTTCAGCTCGCATTTGCGATCCTGTATCTGGGCGTATGCCTGATAGTGTTGCTCTGCGCCATCTGGATGGGCATCAGTGTTGCTACCCGGATTGTAACGCCGATCAGAAGATTGATGTCAGCCGCCAGTGAAGTGAGTGACGGCAATCTGGAGGCAAGGGTTGATACAACAAATTCAGAAGGGGATCTGCGTTTCTTGAGCGATACGTTCAACGTTATGCTTGCCGATCTAAAGGCTCAACGTTCGGAACTTGTGAATGCAAAGGAATTGATGGACCAAAGGGCACGCTTCATTGAAGCAGTTCTTTCCGGTGTAACCGCAGGCGTAATTGGCCTGGATTCAAATGGCACAGTAACCATTGCTAACCGTTCTGCCCGTCCACTGCTTGGTCTTGAAGGCAAACACATAGATGGTAATCAAAAACTGGATGAGCTTGTGCCTGAACTGGGCAAAGTGTTCCAGACGGCCCAGGAAGCTAACAGGGCTCAGTACCACGAACAAATCACCCTGATTAGAGACGGCAGTGAGCGAACCTTCAACGTGCAGGTTACTGTTGAAGAGGAAGAAACGCCCACGCACTCATTTGTCCTGACCCTGGATGACATCACGGATCTCGTGTCAGCTCAGCGTAATACTGCCTGGTCTGATGTGGCCAGAAGAATTGCCCATGAAATCAAGAACCCGCTGACCCCAATTCAACTCTCGGCTGAGCGGATTAAGCGTCGTTACGGCAAACACATCGTGGAAGATCGCGAGGTCTTCGACAATTGCACTGATACAATTATCCGACAGGTGGGTGATATTGGCAGAATGGTTGACGAATTCTCCGCATTTGCCCGGATGCCAACACCTGAGATGTCCACTTCAAACATCAAGAAGGTGATCAAGGAGACCGTTTTCCTTCAAAAGGTTGGTTTCCCTGATATCGAGTTCGAACTGGATATGGATGAAGAAAAACCGTTACAGATGCGCTTTGATCAAAGAATGATCTCTCAGGCCTTGATCAATGCGATCAAGAACGCCGCAGAAGCCATTGAAGGTGCCCAAACAGAAGAAAATGACAGGCCGGACTTTAAAGGTGAGATTGTTGTTCGGTTCAGCACGGACGCACAGCGGGCAACCATCGATATCATAGACAATGGCAAGGGATTGCCTTCCTCCAACAGACAACGTTTGCTTGAGCCTTACATGACCACCCGCGAAAAGGGCACGGGGCTTGGCCTGGCAATCGTACGCAAAATTGCAGAAGACCATGGCGGCACAATTGAGCTGATGGATTCACCGGAAGTCAAAAACGGTGGATACGGCGCAATGCTCCGTTTCTGCATTCCAATTCAAGCTGATATGCCGGTTGAAGATCAAACGACGGCTGAAAAAGTTCTAGAAGAAAGGGCATAAGGAATGGCGACTGACATTCTGGTTGTTGATGACGAGGCAGATATTCGCGAACTCGTGGCTGGCATTTTGGAAGACGAGGGTCATGGCACAAGAACTGCGGGTGATAGCGATTCCGCACTAGCCGCAATCCGCGAACGCATGCCCACAATGATCTTCCTCGACATCTGGCTGCAGGGATCACGTCAGGATGGCCTTGAGCTCCTGGACGAGATCAAGAAAATCCATCCAGAAATCCCTGTCGTTATGATTTCCGGCCACGGCAACATAGAGACTGCCGTTTCCGCTATTCGCCGTGGAGCATATGACTATATCGAAAAACCGTTCAAAGCGGACCGGCTCTTGTTGATTGCTTCGCGTGCCCTGGAGACTTCGAGCCTTAAAAAGCAGGTTCAGGAGTTGCAGGAGCGAAGTGCTGATATGCCGGACATGATCGGCAACTCTCCGGCAATGCAGCAACTAAGACAGATCATTGATCGTGTTGCTCCAAGTAACTCCCGCATCATGGTGACGGGTGCATCAGGCGTCGGTAAAGAACTGGTTGCCCGCGCAATCCATGGCAATTCCAACCGCAATGATGGCCCGTTTGTCATACTCAATGCGGCCACCATCACTCCGGAACGCATGGAAATTGAATTATTCGGAACTGAATCAGACGATAGTGGCGGCAGAAAAGTAGGGGCCCTGGAAGAGGCCCATGGCGGAACGCTCTACATTGACGAGATCGCTGATATGCCCAGAGACACGCAAAACAGGATTCTGCGTGTATTGGTTGAGCAGCAGTTTCACCGGGTGGGCGGTAATGCACCGGTAAAAGTGGATGTCCGCGTCTTGTCCTCAACAGCTCAGGACCTGGAAGCTCTGATTTCCATGGGAGCGTTCAGAGAGGATCTGTTTCACAGGCTCGCAGTCGTGCCTGTTCATGTGCCTGCATTGTCGGAACGGCGGGAAGACATTCCGGAACTGGTTTCAGCCTTTATGGCGCAGATAGGTAGGCAAACCGGGATAACAGACTGCCGAATCGGTGAAGACGCCATGGTGGTGCTTCAAGCGCATGATTGGCCGGGAAACATCCGTCAATTGCGCAATAACATCGAACGATTGATGATCCTTTCGCGCGTGGAATCCGGAACTGTAATTACAGCGGACATGCTGCCAAAGGAAGTGGGAGAAATGCTGCCAAATGCAGGTGGATCAGGCGGTGAACACTTGATGTCGCTACCGCTTAAGGAGGCAAGGGAAGCTTTTGAGCGGGACTATTTGGCTGCGCAGGTTGGCCGTTTCAGCGGAAATATCTCGCGTACTGCTGAATTTGTTGGTATGGAACGGTCTGCATTGCACAGAAAACTAAAATCGCTTGGCCTGACAGAACGAAAGTCGACTGAGCAGGGGGCTTAAATCCCATGAGAATATTGATATGCGGCGCGGGGCAGGTCGGCTACGGTATTGCAGAGCGTTTGTCGGCGGAAGACAATGATGTCACCGTAATTGATAACTCAGCCGAGTTGATCCAGAACATTCAGGACAAGCTGGATGTGCGTGGCTATGTGGGGCATGGATCCCATCCTGATGTATTGGCTCGTGCGGGTGCAGATCAGGCTGAGATGATCATTGCCGTTACCCTGTATGATGAAGTGAACATGGTGGCCTGCCAGGTTGCTCACTCACTCTTCAATGTACCCACCAAAATTGCCCGTGTGCGATCCCAAAGCTACAAACAGGCACATTGGCAAAACCTGTTCACCCGGGATCATATGCCTATTGATGTGATCATCTCTCCGGAAATCGAGGTGGGTGAAGTTATTCTCAGAAGGATTTCACTGCCCGGCGCCCGTGATCTTGTGCTCTTTAATGATGACACAATGGCAATGGTTGCGATTGCCTGTGGTGAAGACAGCCCGCTTATCGATACGCCATTGACCCAGTTGAGTGAACTATTCCCGGACCTTAATGCTGTTGTGGCGGGCATCGCCAGAAACGGTAAGGTTATTGCGCCTCGTTCATCGGATCAGATTGAAGCAGATGATACCGCCTATGTGATTGTGGACCGGAAACAAATCCGCCGCACGATTGCTATCTTCGGTAAGGAAAACCCGGAGGCAAGCAGGATTGTTATTGCAGGCGGTGGTAACATCGGTGTTTATCTTGCGCGAAGAATTGAAGAGCGTTTGCCGAGTTCTCGGGTACGGATCATCGAAAACTCCAAGAGTGCCGCAGAGCGTCTGGCCGATAATTTGAAACGTACGGTTGTATTGCACGGCAACGCACTGGATGAAGCAGTGTTGCAGGAAGCTGGAGCCAACAAGGCTGATCTGATGGTAGCGATAACCAACAATGACCAGGTCAACATCCTGTCGAGCGTGCTTGCCAAGAAGCTTGGGTGTAAATCCAATTTGGCACTGCTCAACAATGTGGGCTATCACAACTTTACCACCAGTCTTGGTATTGATGACTACATCAACCCCAGAAACGTGACGATCTCCCGCGTACTTCAATATGTGAGACGAGGTCGAATTCGCGGTGTCTATTCAATCGAAAACGGAGCTGCCGAGATAATCGAGGCAGAAGCTCTCGAGACGTCACCCTTGGTTGGTAAACCATTACGAGAACTTGAACTGCCCATCGGCATTCGTATTGGGATGATATATCATGATGGCAAACTGGAACGACCAAGCGGTGATAGCATCATCCGCCCTAATGACCGCGTAGTTATTTTAGCGTTGAGAGAGCGCGTTCATGAGGTGGAGCAAATGTTCAGGGTCAGCCAGTATTATTAGTGATATGCAATGATAGCATTCATATTCTACT
>CAWUJF010000105.1:0-8436 GCA_963922405.1 uncultured Hyphomicrobiales bacterium
GTGCAGATGGTGTAAGAGAACTGATGAGCAAAATCGCGGAAGCGAAAAAGCCGTGTCTTTCAATCATGAACATGCCGCCTTTACCATTCATCCGCCGGATCGAGGCATTATCAGATGTGGATTTCACTCAGTGTTATAGCGATGCGTCTGTTTGGGATGGTTTTGAACCTGGTTTGGTGAGTTTATGCAGTCCTGATCCACAGGCTTTCCGCCCGCCTAACGAAAAAGCAAATGTCTTACAAGTTGGTCTGGCATCCAACTTTAAGGCGACTTCGTTTGAGGCTGAAGAACATACTGAATTGTTGCGACAGCTGGCGGCAGATATTATCGCAGTGCGTATGAACGGCAAACGGGTTCCAGTGAGATTGTTGGTGTCAGATTCTATCTTTGCACCGATGGCTAAGTGGAGCATGTTGCTGACCGGAAACTATCGCTGCGTCTTGCCAGAGGGTGTGCAAGCGATCCGTGATGCGGTTCACTCAGACCTAGAATTATCCCAAAAAATATATGGTTGGGTCGATAACATCGCCAAAAATCTTGGAGCAAGTGATGATGATCTTGTTCCCTTTGAAAGCTATGCTAAAGCAGCAGAAAACCTACTGAAACCCTCTTCAGTGGCGCGAGCAGTGGATGCCGGCACCAAACAGATAGAACGTGTGGATCGTCTGGTTCAAAAGATTGGACAAGGTATCAACATGCAAATGGATTCGGTTGATGAAGTCGTTGCATGTGTCGACCAGCGTTTGGCACAGAACAGTGCGTAGATGACAGTTTTAATTACCCTTTGTGGTTGTAGAAATAATAGGCTTGAGGAAAAATAATGAGCAAAACAATAGCAGAACTCATAAGCGCAGTTCCGGAAAACGCGAATGCATTTGGTGCGCCTGGGCGCGACTGGATGACTTATGGTCAATTGCGTGATCACACAGCTGCAGTCAAAAAATCTTTACGAGAGGCTGGGATTGGAACAAAAGATCGAGTTGCCATTGTACTGCCCAACGGTCCAGAGATGGCAAGCGCGTTCATTGCGGTGGCACAATGTGCAACGACTGCTCCTCTAAACCCTGCTTACAAGGAAGAAGAGTTTTCCTTCTACATTGAAGACTTGAAGGCAAAGGCCATTATCCTTGAGGCGGGATATGATGGGCCAGCCCGAGCCGCCGCTGATGGTTTGGGGATTTTAATTCTTGAACTTTCCTATAGTGATGATGACCCGGCTGGAAGCTTCACATTAAAACCAGTTGGAAGCGTTGATACGCCCGCAGATGAGGCTGATCCAGGCGAGGATGATATCGCACTTATCCTTCATACGTCCGGGACCACATCAAGGCCAAAAATCGTGCCGTTGCTACAATCCAATGTTGCAGCTTCAGCAAAAAACATTGCCGCGTCACTTTCACTAACCGCAGATGATTGTTGCCTTAATGTAATGCCATTGTTTCACATTCATGGACTGGTTGCAGCTGTCAGTGGATCGCTTGCCGCTGGCGCATCGATTTCATGTTCGCCTGGTTTTGATGCGCTACGTTTCTTTAGCTGGCTTAAGGACGTAAACCCTAGCTGGTATACTGCAGTGCCAACGATGCATCAGGCAATCCTGTCGAGAGCGGCACGTAACGCAGAAATTATTGAAAACAGCCGTCTACGCTTTTTGAGATCCTCGTCTTCGTCGTTACCTGGTCCAGTTATGGAAAAACTGGCTGACACGTTCAGCGTACCTGTTGTTGAAGCCTATGGTATGACAGAAGCGGCACACCAAATGTGCTGCAACCCAATTGAACCCGGCAAGCAAAAGCCCGGAGCGGTTGGTGTTCCGGCAGGTCCGGAGGTTGCTATAGCCCACGAAATTGAAAATCATCTCACACAGGGTGTAGGTGAGGTTGTAATCTCGGGACCAAATGTGACGCCTGGCTATGAAAGCAATCCGGATGCCAATGAGAAAAGCTTTTTCGAAGCTGATAACAAGCGATGGTTCCGTACTGGTGATCAGGGCATGTTTGATGAGGATGGATATTTGTCGCTAACGGGTCGATTAAAAGAAATCATCAATCGTGGTGGTGAAAAAATCAGTCCATTGGAAGTGGATAGTATTCTCTCCGCTCATCCTGCGATTGGACAGGTTGTTTGCTTTGCTGTTCCTCACGACAAACTGGGTGAAGATGTTGCAGCTGCAGTGGTACTCAAAGAAGGTCATGAAGTAAGCGACCGTGATATTCGTGATTTTGCTGCGGAACGGCTTGCAGCATTTAAAGTACCAAGAAAAGTTGTCATCCTGGACGAAATTCCAAAAGGTGCGACAGGTAAGTTGCAACGCATAGGTCTTGCTGAAAAACTTGGATTATCTGCTTGATTTTTATGAGATAAGTCTGACTGGCAACTCTGCGGACAGAGCTGCCAGTCATTAAGTTGTAGGTTTCTCTTTGTTAATCAGTACATGCTTTTGATGTCTGAAGAGAAAGTGGGGAATGCAAAGGGCATTTCTTTCAATGCAGATGCAGTTATCCCGTGACGCATGGCGAGAGAGAATATGTGTATGAGCTCTTCACCATGATGGCCGATCATGTGGGCACCCACAATCTGATCGGTTTTCCGGTCCACCAGGGTTTTCGACCAGGCGGTCCCTTCGGCGTAGAACTTTGAAGAAAACCATCCAGTCATATCGCTGACGGAAACTTCCGCATCAATTCCCTGTTCATCAGCTTCCTTTTCGGTCAATCCGACCATTGCCAAAGCAGGAACCGTATAAACGGCGCTCGCGTTAGCTGTATAGTCCGGTTTTTCTTCTCCGCCATTGATGATGTTGCGGGCAACCAGTTTGCCTTCCGCAGTTGCCAGAGGTGATAGCTGGGCAGAATTCACCAATGCGTCACCTGCCACCCAGATCGCCGGATTTGACACGGACTGAAGATGATCGTGAACGGCAATTTTCACGCCATCATGCTCAATGTTGGCAGCTTCCAGATTGAGACCGTCTACATTTGCGACCCGACCGGCACCATTGACCACACGGTCAGCTGAAACCGTCTTTTGCTCACCATCATGAATGTAGGAAACTGAAAGTTTGCCATCCAACTCGGCAATTTCGTTCACTTGCACGTTTTCGTGGATGGAGACGCCAAGGGCTTCAGTTGCTTTTTTGAGTACTTCAACGGCATCATGATCCATGCGAGGAAGCAGTTGAGGCATGGCTTCCAAAATTGTGACTTTGGCGCCTGCACGGGCATAAACATGGCTGAATTCCATTGCAATCACACCACCACCAATGAATACTACTTCACCTGGCAGGTTTTTGTCTGACAAAACCTCATCGGAAGTGATCATGAGTTCTGCACCCTGTATTGGCAGATCCCGAGGTTTTGAACCCGTGGCGATGACGATGTTTTCGCCTTCAATTTCAGTCCCGTTTACAGACACGGTATTGGGTCCGGTGAACTCAGCGCGTCCTTGGAAGACAGTGCCCCGTTTCTCTGCGAGGCCTTGCATCGCGCCGGGGATGAAATCAATCATGTCATCTTTCCGGGTAATGAGCTTTTCCCAGTTAAGCTTTGGCTTACCCACTTCAATCGCATGGGCTGAAGCGTTTTCAATTTCATGCATGGCATGCGCTGCGGCCACCAGTACTTTCTTTGGTGTACATCCCCGATTTGGGCATGTGCCGCCAAAATCGCGTTCTTCGATGAAGGCAACGGACTTTCCCGCTTCATTTGCCACAGCAGAAACACCAAACCCGGCATTTCCGCCACCAATAATTATGATATCAAATTTCTGCATTTTTCTTCTCACTTGGTATTACTATTTCAAAAGATTGCCAGGGCTATGAACAACGTGATTTTTCCGTAGACAGACAGGTTTACGAACATTCTGAAGAGCATTCTGCTGTCCGGATCTTCAACATTCAGAAAGTTACAGACCGTTTCTCCTGGCCACAGAAAAGCATCCGTCAATGTTTGCGATATGGTCTTTTGAGCAGTTCTTTGTGTTTGATCTACCGTTTTCATCGCGTTTTCCTAACTTGCTGTTTTGTTGATTGGGGTATTTGAAGCGCAGTGTGTCTGCGCTCCAACATTGTGATTTTTAAGCCGCTGCGTTGCGGATCATCTCAACGGCTTCTTCCGTGCTCCACACAGCATTTGCCATGTAGCGGAAGTTGATGAGCGCGGAGAGATAGCCGTCGCCTTCAGGCACTTTGGCTGCAGCTGTTGCGTCCTTGACCACAGCAACTTCAAATCCGTCCTCGAGCAATTCGCGCATATGAGACTCAACACAGAGGTTGGCTGACATGCCGGACAGGATCACCTGATCAACGCCCGCTTTGCGCAATTGCAGTGTCAGATCGTTGGTATCATTCCCATAGACCTTGTGTGGGGATGTGACGATGGTTTTGCCGTCTTCGATGTATTTCTTGTATTGCGGCATCCAGTCAGCGCCGGAACCTTCAAATCCATCCAGATTGAGCGGGCCTTTGCGATCGAACATGCCGATCTTGTGCATCAGCTTTTCAAGTGCACCTTCAAACTTCCACTGGTGATCTGTAGGATAATAGTAGTGCGGTGAAACCGCTGTGACGATATCATGGGCCTTGGCTTCCTTGAACAAGGTCTCGATGTTATCGACCGTATTGTGCTCCACAACGCTTGGACCGATTACACCCCATGTGACACCTTCAGGGTGAAGGAAGTCGATCTGCGGGTCGATTACAACCAGAGCTGCGCGCTCAAGATCCAAATTCATATCCGATGGCGGCAAAGCCGGATTGGGTGGATCAGCATAAGGGTTATCCTGTGCCTGTGCCGCTCCTGTACCAGCCGCTACGGTTGCTGCAGCAGCGGTGGCAGCAACACCACCACGTAACGCATCACGTCGGCTGATTTTCTTATGATTGTTGCACATACTCATCTCCTTTTCATTGACTTGACGATTTCAATTTAGGTGAAGAGATGTCTCATTTAGTCCATATTGTGTGCTAGGGGTGCGCAAGATGTTCCATTTCATCCAAATATCGTGCTAAATAGTCTCATGGATACAGAGTTCATTCTTGATCAGATGGAAACCTCAGCTGAACCGTTTGCTGTTTGCCAGCTTCACGGTCGAGGTGATTTGCCATTGGGCAAAGATCCCATGGCGACCTTACACTATATATTGGCCGGCAGAGGTGAGATCATCATGCCTGATGCACCACCCATCGAAATCGAGCAAGGCAGTTTGGTTCTAATACCGTCACTGTGCAGACACACGTTACGCAGTTTTGGAGAAGTACAAAATCCGCAGCCCATGTGTCAGCCTGCCAATCTTGAACTGGCGCACCTAATTCACGGTGATGCCACGGAAGAAGATGGGCAACTGATTGCTATTTGCGCGCATATTTCTCTTTCCCTGAGAAGCCTGCATAACCTCATAGATCTCGTACGTGAACCAATCATCGAAAAGGTTGATGAAGGAAACCTGCTGGAGTTTCCAGTGGAGGCCATTTTGAAGGAAATCACCGAACCGGGTTTGGGTAGCAAAGCAATGATCCGTGCACTTCTGCTTGTGTGCACCATTGAGATGATGCGCCGGCGCCTTGGAGCACAGGATCAAAATCTTTCCTGGATGGCTGCGTTACGCGATCCAAAACTCTGGCCATCATTGCAGCTGATGCTCGAAAAGCCTGGAGATTTGCATTCCCTTGAGAGCCTTGCCGAAACAGCTCTGATGAGCCGTTCTGCCTTTGCAAAACGGTTCATGGAAGCTTATGGCAGCGGGCCTATGGAATTTTTACGCGACATTAGAATGCGCCAGGCCTCTGTGAACTTGATTGAAACCGATCTGCCGGTGAAGAAAATTGCCGAGATGTCCGGGTATCAAAGTCGCAGTGCCTTCACCAGAGCCTTTGAAGCAACCACCGGAAAGTCGCCGCAACAATTCAGATCCCAAGGCAAGAATCCCGAATAAGACGTTTTGAATGCCACTCGATTTGGTATTTTTACCAATAAGTTGAAGCAGCATTTGGAGCGAATTCTGGTCAAACTCTGGTTCAAACAACAAGTGTGCGGATTAGTTAGACCAGCATCGTAAAATTGAGTGGTATTGTCTCCGGAATGAACCGGAGACAATCTGGGTTGGATTAAGAACTTGGTGAATATGGTAGGGAAGAATGATGCAGTACGATCTTCAGTTCACCATTGTCCATTTGTTCAATTCCGAATGTGTATTCCACTTTAACTTCTGAACCATCAGTTTTGGTAAAATAGTAATTACCCATTGCTAAAGCTGTTTCACCATTGATTGTGGTTCCCTCATTTTCCCAACGGACTTTTGTATATGGAGCAATAGCAAATCCATTATCCTCGGAGATCTTTCCACCTACAAAATAGGAAAGTGCTTCGTCAAAGGTTCCACGGAACTGATCGTCACTGGCAAGGGTGGGCTTGAATAAAACCGTTTCTTCACCGTAAGCATAAAACTTCTCGATATGGTCTTTGGCCGCTTTTCGATAATCGCCACCTTCTTGGTGAACTTTGCCGATCTTGACGATCCCTTCTCCCCAAGCTTTTTTCAATTCAGTTACTTTGTCTGCGGTTATTGACGACGAAGCTGTCGCATTTGCCAATCCAACTGTAGCTCCAGTAACAAGTGCTGTTGAAAGTAAAATAGCCTTAAACATTGAATTCTCCTTTGGTTGGTTGAGGTCGCTCCTCATCCAGGATAGATGGTGGGATATTTTGATAGCTCCAATTGATTTTTTTCATTTGATCCATACCTTAAAGGCATGGATAGAGAGCCTTCGATACGCCCAACCTTGCGCCAACTCCAATATTTTGTCGCCGTCGCTGACCACGGTGCATTTGGTCCTGCTGCAGCCGCACTTGCTGTAAGCCAACCAAGTCTGTCGAAGCAACTCGCTGTTATGGAGGAAGAAATTGGAGCGAGTTTATTCGAACGCACCTCTCGAAAGGTCAAGCTAACGTCATTAGGAGAAAAATTACTTCCACGAGGACGTGCAATTCTTCAAGAAGCACGAGAATTTCGTGCAATCGCACGTGGTTCCATTGGTTTGTTTGGCGATCGGTTATCTATTGGGGTTTTACCCTCCATAGGCGCTTATTTCATGCCGGCTGCAAACCGCTTGCTACACAATTTGTATCCGGAATTGAGGTTAGTGGTACGCGAAGGATCTACGATAAACTTGCTCTCGATGCTTAAGGAAGGACGATTGGATGCCGTAATCGGAACACCAACCAATAATCCGGATTTTGCTTCCAAAACTCTTTTTTCAGAAACACTTTGGGCATGTGCGGCGAGTGATGATCCATTTTCCCGGACAACAGCGCCCTTATCGATAGGCGAACTTCGCGACAAACCGCTTTTGTCACTAAGTCCGGATTTTCGGCTTGCAGAGATTGTTGAACGGATAGCAGAAGCCGCAGGGGCTTACGTCAATCGAGACTACCAGGGGGCGAGCCTTGATGCGGTTAGACAGATGGCTGTTATGGGTGCAGGTGTTGCGATACTACCGTCATTATACGCACTTGCTGAAGCAGTAAGAGATCCTGAATTTATAGTACGTCGAATAGATTATTCAGAGGCTAAGCACGATATTGCACTACTTTGGCGTCGCTCGTCACCAATCACAGATGATTGTATAAAATTGGCGGAACACCTTGTTGCTGTAAAAAAGCAGATTAGAGAAGCGCGCCCCGACAAGTTTCGCTAGGCCCAGGTTCATGCAAGCTGAGTAAATTCAATATAGGGTTTGCTGCAACCCACATCGGAACCAATCTGCGGAAGTTCAGTTTTTGCTTTACCAAGACCGCAAAGTTCCAGGGTTTTGGACAAAGCATTTTGCGTATCTGACATCATCTCCTCATAACTGAGGTTCAACACACGATCGCCGAGCTTTTCTGAAAGCAAGTCCATCATCTCGACATACCACTGAATGTAATCTATTGCCGATTCTAGACTGTATGAGTGATAATTAGCGCGCTTATATTTCTTCATCAAAATACGAAGTGCGAGATCATTTTGATCACGTTTGATGAATACAAACCGTGCCTCCGGTAAAGCAGATGCAATTTGAGCAGCACTGCCTATCAGCCCTGGACTTGTGTTCGTGAGCACTTTGTGTTGATCGACCTGCTTTTTGATCTGGCTTCTAAAATGTTTTGAGAATTCTGATTGCAATTGTTCGGGAAGACGCCAGAGCTGTTCAATATTGACAAGGCCTGAGATTTGGGAAGCGCGTATTGTGGAGGCCTGCACATTGTGGTTTTCATATCCCCTTTTGACATCGCGATGGCTTCCTAAAAGCACCTCAAGGGTAGTTTTCCCCGAGCGTGAAGCACCCATGATAAATAAAGGAACTACTGCACCAGTTGCATTGGATAAGCTTGATATTTTGATGCGTTTTGCCGCTTCAAGCTCCCGGGACCTCAGAGTTTGTGAGCTTTTCACATTTCC
>CAWUJF010000106.1:0-8324 GCA_963922405.1 uncultured Hyphomicrobiales bacterium
GTGCCTTCATACCCGTAGAGCTTGCGGGCATATCACAAGCATCGAAAATCTGTGTCCAACGGAAAGAAAACCAACCGTTACGTACGATCATTGCGTCCTTACCAGTAGCGAATTGGCGGGCGACTGCTTCCATAGCAAAGGTACCACCACCTGGCACAAGAACAGTAGCTTCTGCGTTGTAGACATCTTTCAGCATCTCATAAATGTCACGCATGACTGACTGAAAGGACTTTGACATTGAATTCAATGAACGGTCAGTGAAAACAACAGAGTATTCTAGCAATCCGTCAGGATCTACATTGGGCAAAAGACCGGGCATGAGAAGCTCCTATGAAAAAATGACTGAAAATTTCATACACCATTCAACAGCACTGTCTAGCCAAATATTTTCATTTGACGCTTTTTGTCGCGATGCATCGCGAAAAAGAAAGGGGCAGGTTACCCTGCCCCTTTCAAATTCAAAACTTGAGGTTAGTTTTGATATCTGTTTTTTATCAGTTTATCTGAACTCAGGATAAGCCTCTACACCAACTTCTGATTTATCGAGGCCCAATGCTTCCTCTTCTTTGCTCACTCTCAGTCCAAGCGGGCTTGACTTCAGAATGAACCAGATCAGACCGGATGTAACGACTGAGAAGATTGCGAAAGCAACTACACCAACCAGCTGCACACCAAATGTTGCGTCACCATTGCTTAGTGGGACAACGAGGGTACCAAAAATACCGGCAAGAAGGTGAACCGGGATAGCTCCGACCACATCGTCGATCTTGAACTTATCCAACAACGGAACAGTGAACACTACGATAGCGCCACCAATACCGCCGATGATGCAAGCCAGGAATACGGATGGTGCAAGTGGTTCAGCTGTGATTGCAACCAGACCAGCGAGTGCGCCGTTCAATGCCATTGTGACATCGATTTTGCCGTACATGATCTGCATCATGATGATTGAAACAACCACACCAGCTGCTGCAGCCATGTTAGTGTTAATGAAGATACGTGACACATCACCAGCGTCACCAATTGTTCCCAGAGCAAGCTGCGAACCACCATTAAATCCGAACCAACCCAGCCACAGAATAAATGTACCCAGAGTTGCAAGTGGAATTGATGAACCAGGCATTGGAACAACACGGCCATCATCAGTGTATTTGCCGTCACGTGCGCCGAGGATCAGAGCACCGGTAAGAGCACACCAACCACCGACTGAGTGAACCAGTGTGGAACCAGCAAAATCTGAGAAGCCCATGCCATCAAGCCAGCCAGCACCCCATTCCCATGAAGCTTGGATTGGATAAATTGCACCGGTTAGGAATGCTGTGAAAATGATAAATGGCCAGAACTTGATACGCTCAGCCAAGGTACCTGACACGATGGAAGCCGTTGTAGCAGCAAACACCATCTGGAAGAACCAGTCTGAGCCGACAGAGTAACCAGCTTCCATGGTTTCTTCACCAACTCCAGGAATGCTGTAAGGTCCAGGTGTGCCGAACCAGCCACCATTATCTCCCACACCATTGTAGAGGAAGTTGTAACCGATAAACCAGAAGGCCAGGCCGGCTACTGAATAAAGTGAGATGTTTTTCAAACACTGCATGGAAACGTTTTTGGAGCGAACCAACCCGGCTTCCAGCATGGCAAATCCTGCAGCCATCCACATTACGAGGAAGCCGCCGATCAAAAACAGCAGCGTATTAAAAATTTGTGCAGTTTGTGCCTGCACTGTTTCGACAGTCACTTCCTGAGCGACTGCAGAACTTGCAGCCAACATAGCTACACCGGTAGCCAGGAATGTGATTTTATTTCTAGTTGCCAACATGATGTTTTCCCTGAAATTTTTATTGGTTAGAGCTTAAAGAGCTTCGTCGCCGGTTTCGCCGGTTCTGATGCGTACTGCTTGTTTAAGGTCGTAGACGAAAATTTTGCCGTCACCGATCTGATCGGTGCGTGCAGCATTTGCAATTGCATCAACAACTGCTTCTGTGATGCCGTCACTAACAGCTAATTCAATCTTAATTTTCGGTAGAAAATTTATCGCATATTCGGTGCCACGATAAATCTCCGTATGTCCTTTTTGGCGGCCATACCCTTTGACTTCGGTCACTGTAAGTCCTTCTACACCGACTTCGCCCAAGGCCTTTCTAACTTCATCCAGTTTAAATGGCTTGATGATAGCCATAACGATATTCATATGATTTGCCTCAATCGTGTTAAAAAAAGCACTGGATGCCCGCGAAAAATGTGCGAGCTTTTCCCAAGATTTTCATAATCTGCATGGAGGTGAGTTGTCTGCTGCTAGTTTTCGTGATAGGCGTTGCAAAAAACGCAACACCTGCCGTCAATCCTTAGAGAGCTTCGAACTTGAGACATCTACTACCCTACAAATATGTTGAGGAAATTGCAAAGGCCGGATCTATCCGAAAAGCTGCAGAAACTCTCGCTATTACACCATCAGCGCTCAATCGACGCCTGCTGACAATTGAGGAAGAGCTTGGAGTTCAAATCTTTGAACGCCTGCCTGTGGGTGTTAGATTGAATACAGCGGGAGAGATCTTGCTGGAGCATATTCGAACCCAGTTATCTGATCTGGAGCGAGTGAGATCCCAAATAGCCGACCTTTCCGGACAAAGACGCGGTAGTGTATCGATTGCTGCAAGCCCTGAACTGATGGGTGGATTTCTAGCCAATGAAGTGAGGGATTATCAAAAAGAGTTTCCGGGCGTTACTTTCAAGGTTCAGGAAAAATTCAGGGGGGAAATCGAACAGGCTTTGATAGAGCACGAAGCGGATATCGGGATTGTTTATGAGCCATTGAAACTTGCCGACTTCCAGACAATCTACAACCTACAGCAGCCTGTATATTGCATCATGGATAAAACGCACCCACTTGCTGGCAAGAAACAGCTTCGATTGTACGAGTGTGCTGAATTTCCATTGATACTGCAGGAAACAACTTGGGGTGTGAGAAACCTTCTGAGCCAATCCGCAATTCGTCTAGGTCTTAACCTGCGAGCAGTTGTACAATCAGATGCCCGTGGCTTCCTAATCAACTACGGTCGTGAACCAGAACAATTATCATTTGAAATCCCGATTAATCTACCTGTGGATCTTGCTGCAAAGAACATGGTGGCAGTTCCGCTCAATCCTCTTGATGTACCCGAGGGCTTTATCTTTGTGGGTCATTTGAAAGGAAGAACGTTACCAGTAGCTGCTGCGAGATTTCTTGAGCAGGTGACAACGCAAATGGCAAATAGGTTCGGATAAAAAAACGCCCCGGAAACCGGGGCGTTTATGATGTACTCTAAAAGTACAAATTAAGCGTTGTCGAAACGATCCAGGTTCATGACCTTGTTCCAGGCAGCAATGAAGTCTGCAGTGAATTTGTCACCTGCATCAGCCTGAGCGTAAATTTCAGCCTGCGCGCGAAGAATGGAGTTTGAACCAAATACAAGGTCAGCACGAGTGCCTGTCCATTTCACTGCACCTGAAGCGCGATCACTGCCTTCAAATGTTTCTTCGGTATCGTCTGTTGCTTTCCAGACAGTACCCATATCAAGCAGATTGACAAAAAAATCGTTCGACAAAGTGCCGACATTATCAGTGAATACACCGTGTGTTGAGCTACCCGCATTTGCGCCAAGTACACGCAGACCACCCACAAGCACTGTCATTTCAGACATGGTAAGGGTTAGCAGTTGTGCCTTATCGACGAGCAGTTCTTCAGTTGAACGAGGGTCTCTTGTGTTTTTGTAGTTGCGGAAACCATCAAACTTAGGCTCAAGAACCTCAAAGCTTTCCACATCTGTCAGCTCCTGAGTTGTGTCACCACGACCGGAGGTGAATGGCACAGATGCGCCTGATGCTTTTTCAATCGCAGCGTTACCGCCTAGGACGATTGTGTCTGCAAGAGAGATATCGACGCCAGACGCACCACGCACTTCATCAAGTTTCGCAATCACATCTGCAACGCCTGAAGAAGTATTGATGTCCCAGTCTTTTTGCGGAGCCAGAGTGATACGACCACCATTTGCACCACCACGAAGGTCTGAACCACGGAATGTGGAAGCGGAAGCCCAGGCAGTATTTACAAGCTGCGAAACAGAAAGGCCTGAAGCAAGGATAGCTTCTTTCAGTTTTGCCACATCTGCATCGGAAACGCTTTTGCCAGCAGGGACCGGATCATGCCAGATCAGCTCTTCAGACGGCACTTCTTCACCAAGGTAACGAACGAGCGGACCCATATCGCGGTGAGTAAGCTTGTACCATGCACGAGCATATGCATCCGCAAATTCTTCAGGGTTGTCCAGGAAGTGTTGGGAAATTTCAGCGAATTCCGGATCCAACTTCAGTGCCATATCAGCAGTTGTCATCATTAATGGCTGTGTCTTTGATGAATCATGAGCCATTGGAGCTTCTGGAGCACCCTGGCCAGCCTTTGGTGTCCATTGAACATGTCCTGCGGCACTGGTTACCTGCTCCCACTCAAATCCTAGCAGAACTTCGAAGTATTCCATGTTCCATTTGTCTGGGCTTGGAGTCCAAGCACCCTCGAAACCAGCTGTTGTTGTGTCATCACCCTTGCCGGTACCGTGGCTGTTTGTCCAACCGAAGCCTTGTGCCGCCATTGGAGACCCTTCCGGCTCCACACCAACATTGGCTTCTGGCCCTGCACCATGGCCCTTACCAAAGGTGTGGCCACCTGCAACAAGTGCCACCGTCTCATAGCTGTTCATGGCCATACGGCTGAAAGTATCGCGAATATCGAATGCTGATTTAAGCGGATCAGGATTGCCGTTCGGACCTTCCGGATTCACGTAGATCAGACCCATTTGTACAGCACCAAGCGGATCAGCAAGCTCGCGCTCACCGGAGTAACGTTGATCATCAAGCCACTCTGCTTCCGGACCCCAGTAGATATCTTCTTCCGGCTCGTAAACATCTTCACGACCACCGCCAAAACCGAACGTTTTGAAGCCACAGGTTTCCATGCCAACGTTGCCCGCAAGAATCATAAGGTCGGCCCAGGAAATCTGGTTTCCGTATTTTTGCTTGATTGGCCAAAGCAAACGACGTGCTTTGTCAAGGTTACCATTGTCAGGCCAGCTGTTCAGGGGCGCAAAACGCTGTGTACCTGAACGCGCACCACCACGACCGTCATAGGTACGGTAAGTGCCAGCTGAGTGCCATGCCATTCGAACGAAAAGGCCAGTGTATGTACCATAATCTGCGGGCCACCAATCCTGAGAATCAGTCATCAGGTCTGCAAGATCTTTTTTAAGGGCTTTCAAATCCAGTTTCTTGAATTCTTCCGCGTAATTGAAGTCATCACCCATTGGGGAAACTTGCGGGCCATTTTGGCTCAGAATTTTCAAGTTAAGCTGATTTGGCCACCATTTCTGGTTAGCTGAACTGCCCTTGTACAGATTAGTGCCATGCATTACAGGGCATTTACCTTGGCTCATATCGTTCATATCAATGTTCTCCAGTTTTTATACGTTCGGGTATTCCAATTAAATGACGTTCTGATGAAGTAGATCGGGGAAACCACTTCCAGATATCTCATTAGTGTTCAGGAAAATTTCAATATAACTGCTGCAGGATTCCATCAAAACAGGGAACTCCGATTTGCAGGTACGTCGAGTTGAAAATTTGCTCTCTCACTTGATAAAGAAATTAGCAGAAAATTGCGATAAGATAAAATTCGAAATACTGATTAAGGTAATTAGTTTTTCTGATTTCAAGACACGTAAACATAGGCACAAGTAGTGGTCCCTGCAGTCTTCTCAGAATCCTTTTGTTTCACTTCAATGCGGACGGTTGCCATACGCCTGCCATTTGACAATATCACTGCCTCAGCCTCAAGCATTCCCTTAGCCAAGGGGCGCATGAAATGGGTTGTCATGTCCACCGTGGTCATGATCCTCATTTCTTCATTATGAGCAAAGAGGGTCATTACCCCGACCGTATCAGCTATGCTTGCGACCGCCTGTCCGCAGACAATGTCACCAGTGCGCATAATGTAATCCACCGCCGGAATCTCAAATCGTGCGCCTTTACTCGTAATTTCAATGGGTTCAATGCCCATTTGCTGGACCATTGGTGCGAACACTTCACCATGGAGCTTCTTTAACTTGTTGATTTGCTCTTCTTTACTACTCATTTCACATCTCTAGTCCACAGCTTTTAGTCTTGGTTTCCGATCTACCTCGACTGCCCGGTCATCCTCAAAGTCCAAGTCGGTAATCTTGTTCCCTCGTTTTGTGACCTTATCTGATGACGTTAAAATCATGTCCACATCTTTTTGTGCCTGACGAAAATGAGTATCCAATTTCCGCACGCGATCATCAAGGCGACTTACATCTTCCATAAGCCTGATTACCTCACCCTGAATAAGATGGGCTTGCTCACGCATTCTTGTGTCTTTCAATACAGATTGAATGACTTGAATTGAAAGCATCAACAAAGAAGGAGAAACGATTACAACCTGCGCTCTGTGCGCTCTTTGAATCAGTGGCTCAAAGTTCTCATGAATTTCTGCAAAAACCGATTCAGAAGGCACAAACATAAAAGCCGTATCCTGTGTTTCCCCTTTGATCAGATACTTTTCCGAAATGGCCTTGATGTGCACTTCCACATCTCTCTTAAAAGCTTGAGCAGCAATTTTCTGTAATTCTGGTGTATCAGCTGATCTTATTGCGTTCCATGCTTCGAGAGGAAATTTGGCATCAATCACCAGAGGCGGAGTATCATTTGGCATCTTGATCAGGCAGTCCGGGCGGGCCGAATTTGAAAGGGTTGCCTGAAATTCATAAGAACCCATTGGCAGACCGTCTTGCACAATCTGTTGCATGCGGCCTTCTCCAAAGGCTCCGCGTGTTTGTTTGTTTGACAGGATATTCTGCAATTCCACCACTTGCCCTGCCAATCCGGTTATGTTGTCCTGGGCTTTATCTATGACAGCAAGTCTTTCCTGCAATTTGGCCAGGCTTTCCTGGGTGTTCTTAGTGGTTTGTGTGATGGATTCACCTATTCTGCCACCCAGATTATCGAGACGTTCATTGACGGATCTTCCCAAAGCGCTTTGACGTTCCACAAGACTTGAGCCCAGTTCCTGCATTCTGCCAGTTAATGCATTTTGGCTTTCTATCAGTTGCGCCATTCGAGCTTCCGCCTGGCGCGCCCGCTCCTCGCTAGCAGCCTCAACTGCAGCTCTTCGCCTCGCATTTTTTGAGGCCTGAACAAGCAGATAAACAATCAGCAATGCCAAGCATACTCCGATGAAAAGCACTACTTCACCCAATGTGAAAACAGAGGAGCCAAGTGTGATCAAAGGTTGTTCAGACAAAGTGGAAACATCGCTAGATAAAAACATTGCGAAACTATATTCGATTCCTCATATAAACAAAAGAACAAACCGTGAATATCTACGGCTATCTGTATTATGTTGACGCAACCCTTGCGATTTCCTATGTCACGCACATGTCAAAAAGAGAAATAATTCATATTCCGGATCCCATATTGCGCCGAACATCTAAGCCAATTGAGCAAGTGGATGAAAACGTTCTGAAACTGCTCGATGATATGGCTGAAACCATGTATGACGCTCCTGGGATTGGTCTTGCTGCAATTCAAGTGGCAGAACCAGTGCGTTTGGTGGTTGTGGACTGCGAGAAACGGTCGGAAGCCGACGAAGAGAATTCCGGTGAACCGGACCGGGAGGCGGTTGCTTCAGAGGATGAACGTAATCCGATTTTCCTTATCAATCCGGAAATCGTTTCATTCGGCGATAATCCATCTGTTTATGAGGAAGGGTGTCTTTCTATACCCGAATTTTATGCTGAGGTGGAGCGGCCTGAAAGTTGCGTGGTTCAATATATTGACCGGGCTGGTAATAAGCAGGAACTTCACGCAGATGGATTACTGTCCACCTGTCTGCAACACGAAATTGATCATCTCAACGGCAAGCTCTTCATAGACTATCTTTCAAAGTTGAAACGTGATCGGGTAATCAAGAAATTCACAAAAATTGCCAAACATTCTGGTAAGCCGATGATTGGATAGCAATTAATGGCGCTACGCATTGTTTTTATGGGAACCCCGGATTTCTCAGTACCCAGTTTGGTTGAATTGGTCGGTCATGGGCATGAAGTTGTAGCGGTATATACGCAACCACCAAGACCCGCAGGTCGTCGTGGGCTGGAGCTCAAGAAGTCACCTGTTCATGAGAAAGCAGAAGCATTTGGCATTCCGGTCTTCACACCGACAAGCTTTAAAGACGAAGGTTCGCAGAGTGAATTCTCATCACATGATGCTGACGTGGCGAT
>CAWUJF010000107.1:0-8301 GCA_963922405.1 uncultured Hyphomicrobiales bacterium
AAGCCGCCCGGGCAACCGCCTCAGGCACGGCCGCGGTAACGGCTGCAATTGCCCGCCAGCTTAAGGCCGGAGATCATATCGTTGCCGCAAGAGCACTGTTCGGATCCTGCCGTTGGGTGGTGGAAACACTGATGCCACAATATGGCGTTGAATGTACGCTGGTGGACGGTAAGGACATGGCCGCCTGGAAAGCTGCTGTGAGGCCTGAAACCAAGGTATTTTTCCTGGAAAGCCCGACTAACCCCACACTGGAACTTGTTGATATCAAGGCGGTTGCCGATCTGGCGCATGAAAATGACGCGCAACTGGTGGTGGATAATGTATTTGCCACACCGCTTTATCAAAAGCCGATGGAATTGGGTGCGGATATAGTAGTTTACTCAGCCACCAAACATATTGACGGTCAGGGCCGCTGCTTGGGCGGGATCGTTCTTGGCAGTGAAGAGTGGGTCAATGATCATCTGCACAATTATCACAGGCATACCGGTCCTTCTCTAAGCCCTTTCAATGCCTGGAACCTCCTGAAAGGCCTTGAAACGCTTCCCGTGCGGGCAGATAGACAAACGGAAAACGCATCCCAAATTGCCGAATTCCTGCTCGAGCAGAAAAAGGTTACACGCGTGATTTATCCGGGTCATGAAAGCCATCCCCAGTATGAACTTGCGAAACGCCAGATGAAGAAGGGTTCAACCCTGCTTGCCTTCGAAATTGAAGGTGGCAAGAGCGAGGCTTTCCGCATTATCAATGGACTGGAAACGATCTCTATCTCCAATAATCTCGGGGATGCAAAGAGCCTGATTACCCATCCTGCAACCACTACACACAGAAATCTCGCCGAAGAAGAGCGGATCGATGTGGGCATTACAGACGGTGTTTTACGCCTTTCTGTGGGGTTGGAGGATGTGCAGGATCTGATCGAAGATCTGGGTAATGCATTGAAAGTATAGGCTTGCGAAACAAACTGTGCTATCTCGAATTGATGTGATTTGAGGTTAGCAATCATGTTCACCGCAACAACCCACGGCATCAGTGTCAGCGTTATGCCGGTATATATTGATGAACGATCCGATCCCGAGGCGTCCCGCTATTTCTGGGCCTATCGGGTCATTATTGAAAACAAGTCTGTTATGGGCGTGCAACTGATATCACGGTACTGGAAAATTACCGATAGCAATGGCGTAGTTGAAGAGGTCGAAGGCGATGGTGTTGTTGGCAAACAACCCATTATCAAGCCAGGCAAGGACTTCACCTATTCCAGCGGATGTCCGCTCAACACATCTTCAGGAATTATGGTTGGACACTACATTATGCAGTGGGAAAATGGCGACTGGTTTCAGGCCGAGATACCCGCTTTCCCGCTTGATCTGCCGGACCATCAGCCGGTTTTAAACTAGGGCTTGCAGTTTGATTACTGAACTACGACCAATTTTCCTGATCGTCGGGTTGCTTGTGGCACTGATGGGTGTGGCCATGATCATTCCGGCATTTTTCGATCTTGCTGCTGAAAACAGCGATTGGGAAGTTTTCGTCTTTTGCGGTGTTTTGACGACACTCGTTGGTTTCGGGCTTTACTCTGGTGCCAGAGGTACGCAACAGGGACTGAGCACGAGACAGGCCTTTGTGATGACCACAATCGCCTGGTTGGCGCTTGTGCTTTTCGGGTCACTTCCCTACCTGTTATCCGGGGTTGTGCCCACATTCACTGATGCTTTTTTTGAATCCATGTCTGGTCTTACCACTACGGGTTCGACTGTGATCACCGGGCTTGAATTTGCACCACCGGGCATATTGCTCTGGCGGGGATTGCAACAATGGCTTGGCGGGCTTGGTATCATCGTGATGGCTGTGGCTGTGCTGCCCATGCTTCAGGTGGGGGGGATGCAGCTGTTTAAGGTGGAAGCCTTTGACACGAGTGAAAAAATCATGCCGCGCGCCACGCAGATTTCCGGTTCGATCACATTTGTCTTCATCATTATTACAGCTATGTGCTGGATTGCCTACATGGTTGCCGGGATGGATGTTTCAGACGCGATCATCCATGCCATGACAACGGTTGCTACCGGAGGCTTTTCTTCGAAAGATGCCTCCATGGGATTTTTCGATACACCATCGATCCACATTATCGCGATCGTTTTCATGATTTTGGGCTCAATCCCGTTCATCCTTTACATTCAGGCAATTCAGGGACAACCGGGCAAAATCTGGGGTAACTCCCAGGTCAGGGTGTTTATTTATCTTCTGCTGCTCCTCACCCTTATTGCCTTTCTTCTTAATCCGGGAGAGCCAGGACAAAGCAATAACAGCCGTATGCTGGATGCTGCCTTTAACGTGACATCGATCGTAACCGGGACCGGATACAGCTCCACTGACTATGGACAATGGTCTGCAGGAGCCACGGCATTTTTCTTTTGTATTATGTTCCTCGGCGGCTGCGCGGGGTCCACATCCTGCGGCATCAAGATATTCAGATTTCAAGTCATGTTCGAAGCAATCAAGCAGCATTTGAGTCGGGTATTCTATCCCAACGGTGTTTTCGTCATGCGGTTCAATGATGCGCCGATTGACGAAAGTGTTGCCACAGCGGTTATGAATTTTTTCGCGATTTATTTTCTTTTGTTTGGAATTTTTGCGATCGCCCTGAACATGACCGGCCTCGACTTTTTGACCTCCATGTCTGCTGCCGGGACTGCCATATCGAATGTGGGGCCCGGTCTGGGTGACACAATCGGGCCTGCCGGTACCTTCAAAGAACTCAATGATACTGCTAAGTGGATCCTGATCGGTGCCATGCTTGTGGGACGACTGGAGCTCTTTACCGTACTGGTATTGTTCGTTCCACGCTTCTGGCGCGTGTAATCACTCGGCAGGTTGAACCTTCTGGTTATCCCGGTTACCGAAAACGGTCTTGATTACCCACATGATATCTCCGCCAATGCCGATGAATGCAGGCACCAGGAAAAGGACCAGCAATGTGGCCAGTCCGAGACCAAATACAATAGTGATGGCCATCGGTAACAGGAACTGAGCCTGAAGGCTCTTTTCAAACATGAGCGGGATAAGACCACCAATGGTTGTCAAAGACGTCAGGAGCACAGCACGCAGGCGATCACGGCTTGCCCCTACTGCTGCCTCATAAAGGTTTTCACCCTCGTCGAGGCGCTCATCCAACCTGCTCACGAGAATAATTGAATCGTTGACGAGTATGCCCGCCAACCCGAGCACGCCGATAAAGGATAGAATGGTCAGGTTGAAACCCAGTATCCAGTGTCCGATAACTGCGCCCACAACGCCAAATGGAATGATCAGCATGATAGCCAGCGGACGGAAGTAATTGCCGAACACCCATGCCAGAATGATGTAAATCACCATGAGGGCGATGTAGGTCCCTGTGATCAGGTCAGCGAATGCCAATCGGCGTTCCTTATCACGACCACCGAAACGGTAATCCAGACCCATACTATCAAGAACCTGAGGCATTTCGGAAGCTTCCAGGACCTCGATTGCCTTTTCCGTTGTGATGATGTCAGTGTCCAGATCAGCAGTGATTGAAACGATTGTCTTTGCGTCTTCGCGCAGAATTGCCGAGAACCCCTGCTTCTCGCTAAGCTTGACCACTTCTTCCAATGGTACAAATTCGCCTTCCGGGCTGCGAAGCTCGAAGTTCCTTAGCTTGTTGCCACCTTCATCCCGACTGACCCGTGTCACTCGAATGGTTACCTCGTCATCGCCTTCAGCGAATCGGCGTGGAATGGCGCCGTCAAATGCATTTCTGACCTGATTACCCACTTCATCAATTGTAAAGCCAAGCGCGGCACCTCGTGGCAATAGTTCCATGACCAGTTCAGGTTTGCCGTATGGTAAGTCCTCAGCTACACCAGAAGTACCGTTTATGCCCTGAACAATCGGTATCATGAGACCGGCCGCTTTTTTCAGAGTTTGAGCATCACCACCAGTAATCTCCAAGTCCAGATCACGGCCTGGAGGTCCACCACGAGTTTCAAAAATTGCAACGCGGCGGGTACCGGCGAGCTTGGGCAAGGCTTTGCGCCAGGCCTTTACAATCTCCGGGGTGCGAATGCTACGTTCCTCTGAAGAGGTAAGCTGCACACGCATTTCAGCCAAATTATCACCCACATTCCTGCCAGCTTGACCCAACACGGAAAACACTGCGGTTACGAGTTCACCTTCGTCAGCAGCGAGGTCCTTCATCGCCATATGAAGGGATTCTTCAACCTTGTTTATGATTTCGAGTGCCCGCTCTTCAGGTATGCCAGCATTGAAGACAATCCGTGCCTGAACGTTTTCTGCTTCGGGTGACGGGAAGAATACGAACTTGACGTGTTCTCCTCTGATCAAACCCACAGCGATAACCATTACACAAGCCAATGCCACCGCAACAGTCACGTAACGCCAACGATAAGACAATGCCACCGCCCAACTGAACGGACCGTCACGAAATGCAGCAAATCCTCTGTCGAAACTGCGACGGAACCAGCCTGCCTCATGAACTGATTTTTTCTTCGGCGCGATCTTTTTCAACAGCCAGAATATGGCCTCAAACAGGGTTCCTGCGATGAGCGATCCGATGGTGATTAAAACAAGGAACATGGTTGTTGAGAATTCAGCCTTGGCTTCCAACAGCGGTTGGAGAAAACTCAAACTGGCCAGTTCCGGCGTGGCACTTCCGATGCGGTTGGCTATTGCAACCAGCAGTCCGCCGACGATTGCCGCAAAAAACATCTGGCGCCAGAATGACCATTTTCTGATGGGCTTGTTTTGCAGCGTATGGGCCAGATGCCCCGGCAAAATCAGAAAACATTCAATGACACTGGCGATGATTACCGCAATCACCACATAGGGCATGACTCCCATGATCTGGCCAATGATGTCGCGGATCAGGAACATGGGCGCAAAGGCAGCAATGGTCGTTATCATCGCTGCCATCACTGGCGTGAGCATTCGGTTGGCGCCATTTTCCGCTGCTTCGAATGCTCCCTCACCGGCCTCAAACCGGGCGGCCGTATGTTCACCCACCACGATCGCATCATCAACAATAACGCCGAGCATCATGATCATGGCAAAGAGCGTTATCATGTTGATGGATTGACCCAACAACAACATAAAGCCCAACGTTGCGAACATCGCCACAGGAATACCCGCCGCTACCCAGAACGCTACTCTGGAATTGAGGAAAATGAACAGGGTAGCCACGACCAGTACCAGACCGAACACACCGTTCCAGAACAGTAGCGAAATCCGTTCGATTAGCCGGTCAGCGCGTACTTCGTATTTCTTGAGTTCGATACCTGGAGGCAGTTTCCCTTCAACCTCTGCCAGGTATTCATCCAGAATGGCAGCCGTTTTAAGAGTATCGGCCGTGGGTGGGCGTTGGATGGTCATCTGAATGGCCGGTTTTCCACCGGTGAAACCGCGCGGCTGGCCATCCTGGAAACCGCGAGTAATTTTTGCGATATCACCCAGCAGCACTTTTTCACCTGACGCAAAGGCGCGGATTTCTATGTCATGCAAAGACTCGGGCCCTTCGATATCCGCCAGTGCCCGGATTTGCTTTTCCACATCCCCCTTCAGCTGCCCTGATGGGGTGTCCCGACTGTTCCTTGCTATAACCTGAGAAATTTCCGAAATGGATATTCCGAGCCGACGCAATTCCCGTTCCTGAATTTCCACGTGAAATTCCGGATCGCGCATGCCGGTAATATCAACCCTGGCAATGCCACGCTCGATCAGATCATCCCTGATTTTCTTGGCGTGGATCCGAAGGGTTGATTCAGACACATCGCCTGAAATAGCCAACCGAGCCACACGGTCGAAGAAATTTCGCTTGGAAACTTCGGGCTGATCCGCTTCCTCCGGGAGGTTTGTGATGAGTTTTACGGCAGTATCCACATCAGCCACAGCCTGCTTCATATCAGTTCCGGGCACAAATTCCAGTGATATACTGGCAACACCCTCGCGAGCCTCAGAGATCATGTTCTTCACACCGGTGATAAAACGTACCTCCGGCTCAATGATCTTGATAATGTTGCTCTCGATGTCCTCGGCGCTGGCACCGGTCCAATCAACGGTAACGCGTACCTCTTCGGTCTCTACAGTGGGAAAGAATTGCGTATTGATATTGCCAATCGCGTAGATGCCGAAAATGATCATCAATGCCATCAAAAGATTTGCAGCATTTGGATGCCTTGCAAACAGGCTGACGATCCCTCCGCCTGGCAGGGTACGCTTGATCATTTGTTCACCGAGCTGGTTTTCACTGATTGAGCGGGTTCAGAATTTTCTGTCCTTACCCGAAGACCCTTTGATATTTCAGCAATCTTTGTGGTGAGTATTTCATCACCATTTGCCAGATTGCCCGAAATTATGATGTCATTTCCCGAGCGTCCGTGTATTGCGATCTTGCGGATTTCCAATTCACCGTCACGCACAGCATAAATTGTGTCTGTGTCGTAGAGTGCAGTCTCGGGGATTTTGAAAAAGCCTTCAAAGGCCCGGTCAGGCACAATTACTTCCACAAACGCACCGGGACGCAAAACACTGGTATTCACGTCACCGCTTAGAGTGGCGATCACCTCCACACCACCACGGTTGGAGGTGATCTGAGCACCAAGACGATCAATCATGGCAGGGTATTTAAATTGTTCACCACCTACACTCCAGATGACTTCGACTTCACGCCCGATAACTCCGGTACTGTCTGCCTGGATCCTTCCGAAACGTTCATCTGTAAGGGTAAACCTCACGTCAAGGCGGTCAGCTTCGTACATGGTAACAACCAGGTCGTTTGCGCTTACCACACGGCCAACTGCAACATTGTTCTGACTAACAATGCCATCAAGTGGTGCCCTGAAAACGGTATCTTCGAGATCACGGTCCGCTTGTACAACGGAGCGGTCCCAACGTGCCAGAACTGCTTTCATCTGTTCCAGACGTGCTCTTTCGGCAATCAGGGTCCATTCACTTTGATCCAGTGACTGCTGACGCTGGCTTACGATCAGGGAGCGGTCTTCCAAATCCTTGGCCGTTGCCGTACCGCGATCGCGCAGCTGGGCAATCCGGTCCAGATCACTGCGCGCAATATCCAGTTGGTCCTTCAGAGCTTTCTTGCGGGATTCTTCAATGGCTATCCGGGCCTCATTTTCGGCGATTCGGGCGAGCGTTTCATCCCGATTGGATTTTGCAGTGTCCATAGCCGTTTCATAGGAAAACCTGTCGATGGAGAACAACACATCACCCTTGTTAATCCGGCCACCGATTTTCAAATCTGGATTGACTTCAACGATTTTACCGGAAACAAGTGGCCGAAGCTCCACATCCTTTGCAGATTGAACTTCGCCATAAACCAACATGGTAGGTTGAAAGTTACCTTTTTCAGCTATCACCGTATCCACAGTATAAACGGTTTTGAATGGAGGTCTCTTCGGAGGTTCTTCCTTGAGTGCCGTCAGATAATTCATGCCAGTGAACCCACCGAACAGAATGGCACCCATCAAAACGATCTGAAATATTCCTCGCGTCAGCGCAAGCAATACCGTTTTGAAGCCACTGGTGGAGATTTCCGGAGCGGCTTCCTCGACTTCCGTTTCGACGGTTTCAGGATTTTCGATCTTTTTCAACATGCAGTCATATTACCGTTTCAATTGGATAATTATACCAATATTGGTTAGCGGCAAGTTACAAACTGGTAATCAGATCAAATAGTTAAATCACTAAAATGGGAACTCAATGCCACTAAGTGATTGAAACTTAATCAGACTTCACTTGCAGAGACGGTATATTTTGTGCCGCAAAACTCGCAAACTGTCGTAAATTCTTCGTCATCCTGCATAGGTTTTTCCGGATCATCCTTGAATGTCCGCACAAGTGATACGACTTTTTCACGGCTACAAGTGCACTTGTCCAGAACCGGCATACCTTCGAAAACACGTACGCCACGCTCATTGAAGAGACGATACAGCAGTCTTTCCACACTGATTTGCGGGTCAGTGAGTTCATCTGCACCGATTGTGTCCATCAAAGCAGTAACTTCAACCCATGCGTCATCGTCATCGATTTCGTCTTCCTCGTCATCCGCACCACTTGGCAAATCACGAATCACAATGCGATCTTCAGATTCAGGCAGGAATTGTGAAATTACACCACCGGCCCGCCAACTGGTCTCAACCTCATCAGAGTCTTCTCCCACTTTCATGACCTGTGCCACTGAAAGTTTTATGCGTGTGGGGATTTGTTCTGATTGCCTGAAGTACTGATGTGCAGCATCTTCGAGAGAAATCCCGTCCA
>CAWUJF010000108.1:0-8299 GCA_963922405.1 uncultured Hyphomicrobiales bacterium
TAATGTGGAGTTGCCTCCAAGTACATCAATCAGTATGAGTTTTTGCCCCTGCTGCATCGCATTTGCAAGTTGAGCGGTAGTGATCAATTTGCCGCCTGGAATGCTTGTGGGTGTGGGAGCATGAAAGTTTGACGTACGAAGTTGATTTGTTGGAGCTATTCCATAATCACGAGTTTCAAACTGAAGTATCCCCGTCCATTTAGAGGACTGCTCTCCTTCGTTTTCTTTCTTCTCTGGCTCCTTCTTTTCTTCTGGTTCAGGTGTGACGACGACTTTCTCTGGTTCCGGTTCGACATCGTCAAATGATCCCTTCAACGCATCATCTTGATCACCGCCTGGTATCGGTGGTGGCGTCACTCTTTCAACCTCATTTGAAGGTTTAGTATCTTCAAATGAACCACCTTCAAATTGAGCGTATGATGTAGACACAGCCCCTCCAAACATGAAAAGAGCGCACATTAATGGACAGATGTGTCTGGTGCATTTTGAGAGGATTAGGCGACCGCTCGTTACCTCAGCTGTGGCCACAGAGGTTTTGAGAGATATTGGAGCTTGAGGTTTGGTTCCAAACATATCAGCGTCCTCTCACGTGGCTAGCAATCCAATTGAAGTAATTTGAAAGACGCGTGTAGACAGCATAGGTTTGTTCAACCCCGCAGGTTACTTCACCGGCGCGATTTACTGATGTTGCTCCCCAACTGACTATGCCCACTTGCAACCACTTACCGTTAGCCTGACGTACCATAAGAGGCCCACCGCTATCACCCTGACATGATGTTTTCTTTCCAGACGGAACACCAGCGCAGATCATATTACGATTTATGACGTCCCCTAAAGCAGGAACCAGAACGCCATAAGCCTCTTCAAGCTTTTTTTCTGGAACGTTAGCTGAAGTGCCAAACGAAATAAGTAGGCCAGCAAGATATCTGCTGTTGTGTTTGCGCATTCCCTCATTGCATGTTTGTGAGGAAACGATGTCGATATCTGTTTCCAGCAAATCAACTGCAATTCTGTTTTCATCATCTTTACCCCAACCAATGACAACTGATGAGGTTAGAGGTACTTCCTGATCTTGGCCAATAACGGGGATTGCACCGACGGGTCCAGAAGATGATCTGATAGGTTCTGCTAGTTGCAGTAAAGCAATATCATTATTCGTGATCGCGGGATCATAATTTTCATGAACAATAACTCGAACAACTTTTCTTATATCCCCTTCAGTGATCCTTGTTGCTCCGGTTCGAATTAGAAAGGTATTCGGGGATTGGGCCTTGCCTTGACCATCTACGACACAATGAGCGGCTGTTAATATCCACTGGCGAGCGATAATAGAACCACCACATATATGGGAATAATAGTGACCCTCTGGCGTTTCCTTGAAATGTTCAGCTAAATGAAGCCCAACTTGTGCAGGCCATGCACCAGGTTTCGCCGGTCGGCCGCCATAAATGCGACTTGTGGAAGCCTCATCCAACTCAACAAGTGTAGCCTTGCTCATTTCACGGACCATAAAATCCGCGAAGCTACCTCCCCTCACCTCAGATGCTGTGGGAATGGGTGCATCACTGAGATTTTGAGCTACTGAAAACTGACCTTGCAATAAAAGTACAATCGCTGCTGCTATCCAGCTCATTAAAGTTTTCATTTTATAACCTCCCTGCTTATATGGAATTGGGCATGGGCCCTACTCTTCCAATCATTGCTTTGTTAATTGAAGTACAGAAACGCGGGGAACAACTTGCCAATCAAGTCGTTCGACCCAGACATTTTCTGTTGCAAATCCCCCCATTGAACCTCTCGTCCCTGGTTGCTTACCAAGTGATTTCAAAAAATTACTGATTGTCTGCTGCCCTATTCCTCTGGTCCCGGATCGAGAAGTGCAATTGTCTACTACCCCTTCCAGATTGAGCGGCTCTTGATTTACCCTTGCCTCTGACACAAGAACAAAAAGCTGTTCATGTCCTGCCGAATAACCGTCGGGACAATCGGAACACATAATCATATCATCGCCCAGAGAAAGCTTGGTTCGATTATCTTCTATGCGTGTGTATTGAGCACGGACACAGAATTTGGAATCGATGTGAATTCGATTTACGTCACGGACTCCCGAAAGCACGCCCCTCGCGCTGAATTGCAATATGTCGCACTGTTTGAGTTTCGCGCGCGGCGGTAATTGAGTTTGTGAAGTGAACGCATCACGCCGCATGATGTTACGACATTCTCGAACTGGATTAATTTCCGCTCCGATTGGTGACAGCAATTTAACTTCAGAGCTCCGCCAGCTACTGCTCACTTCAATTGGACTTGGATTTAGTAAGGAAGCGGATTCCGCAATCGATGAAAAAATTCCAGAAAACCTTTGGGCATAAGCAATTCGTTGCAATATGGATTCAAGAGAAATGCTGTCAGTGCCATCAATCTTCCAAGATAGGCCAACAGGCACTCCTTTGACCATTGTTACCTGACCAAACCAAAGTTTATCGTCATGGAGGCTGACCTCCACATCATATCCAGAATTATCAGTTTCAAACCGTGATGTATTTTTGGAATTGGTTGCTTTGATAGCTTGTTGAAGTTGTACCGACAGCGGGTGCGTATCTGCCAATGCCGAAACTTTTTCATCACCCAGATTTTCACTTCGATCTAACACAGGTGAAAGCGTTATGGTTGAACTTACAGGGACAACAGTGACTCTTGCAAACTGTGCCTTTTCACTGAGCTGACCGGAATTTTCGCACAACGGATCAGGAGTGGGAACACACTGATCAGAAACGGGACGCACAAATGAGGTGAGAGGTGTCACATCTTCCACTTGCGCGTAGCCAATGATCTCGTCAGAGGACGCTGCTGCATCAGCAACGAGTTCCACAACGGTGCCAATTTCAATCCCGTGAACCGCACCTGCGGATAGCATATCGAAATCGACTTGGTACTGCCTCACATCGACGGTATCACTACCACCGAGAACAACGGCATCAATTAGGTCCCCCTCCCAATGAGGTGTTTGCAATCTCGCAGCACCCGGCACATTGGTGCTATTCATGTCAGCCATTATGCCTTGAAAGAGTTGGCGATAGGAGATGGAACCGGCAGATAAGATCCGGTTTGCTAATTTAGCTGTAAAAAGGCCAAACCAGTTGTTTTGATCCGGGTTTGTTGGTGCCGTATCGGAGCGATCGACACTTGAAAAATCAACTTCCCTTGCAAGTTCATCAGCTTGTGCGGAATAAAAAGCGATCAACTTGCCTTGGAGATTATCCGGCTTTTGTCGATCAACTATCAGCTTGTCATCATTTTTACCTGCATTGGAGCTGGTAACACCGCTGATACCAAGAACAGAGGGGTCAATGTACCGATCCGCAGTGTTTAATCCGCCTGCCCGCAATCCGGTTCCGGAATGACAAGCATCCATAATGAACCAGACATCAGCTCCGGTTTTACGGATTAGATCAATCGCATTCCCTAATTCCTCATCCACAATTGCATTTGGGATTTGTCTGGCACCAGGTTCTGCGCGTGTGACATCGGCTGGAAGAAAGAGTTCGTCATAACCATCTGCTTCATCATCATTATCATCGGGCTGGCGCGTTCCGTGTCCACTCATATGTATGATGTAAAGATCGCCGTCAGCCGCTTCATTTGCCAGCTTTGCAAGCGCACTCATAATCTCATTGCGCGTCGGGCGGGCGCTACCTTCGATACCATCGGCCAATATCCTGATATCCGTCACGCCTCGAGATTGAAGGGCATCACGCATCAGTTTGACGTCATTGACAGGGCCTCGCAGATCAGCAAGGCCGATCGTTTCATCATAATCTGATACACCAATCAGCAGCGCTGTGGTTTTAGCTTGGGTGGAACTTACAAATGAAATTGATGATAAAAAGCAAACAGCAATAAGCAGGATTGTCAGAGGCCAGGATCTAATTGTCTGGCGATCTAACCTGTTGGAGCATGGCCTAGTTGGTGGTCTCCTAGACATCGTTTAAACTTCGAATGTTTACTTGCGAAAACAACATTTTGGTTTCTTGCAATCCCGCCTGAATTCATCTGCGAGAATTGACCCATCCCTTGACACTTAGGTCAGCATATTCAAATTTATTCAAATAAAACAATAGAAAAGTCGTCGGATTTTCTTTTTGAAAGTTCATATTTTTGGAATTTTCAAACCGACTTTTTAACTGAAGGATAGTATCTCATGGCCGAATTCAGAAATAACTCCAAAATAATAATGAGTTATCTGCTTAAAGCGATCGCTATTCTTAAATTTGGAACCGCGTTGTTTGTCACTTTCTTTTTCATTTTGACAATTTCGGTGCGAGCGGAAAATGTATTGGAAACTTGGAATCTCTTAACAAGCGAAACTGTAACCTTGGTGAATGCAGGCAACTTGGATGCGGCACAAAAAAAAGCACAAGAAGCTGTGGAGTTTTCTGAGGCATCTCTTCCAAATCCATCAGAGCAACTGGCAGTAGCTTACAATAATTTGGGTGCTGTCATGAATATGAATGATAGTGTTGAAGAGGGTCTAACCTATACAAAGAGAGGCCTGGAGATGCGGCGTGAGATTTTTGAAGCCGCTCATCCTGAAATTACAGCAAGTCTTGAAAATCTTGCTGACGCATACCAGGATTTGGGACAATACAAAGACGCAATTCCCTTGTTGAGGGAAGCGTTGGAGCATCACAAATCACGTTCAAAATCCAATATTGGTGACCTTATCAATCCCAGACATCAACTCGCTGTTGCCATATCAAGGAAAGGCAACTTGAACCAAGACGAGTTGCAGGAAGTGTATGAGTTAACCTCCCAAAACACTTTTGAGCGAGGTGAGCTATCTCTCATAGTCGACAACGCCTATCTGCTTGAACTTCACTTGGCTGCGGAAGTGACACGGGGATTAAACTCACTGGAACTATCTCGATTTTATTCACTCAGATATCTGGAGCTAGCAAAAGCGTTCTATACAGAAAATAATTGGGATTTAGCCAATGGATATGGTCAGTTGGCGGTCACTCTCCTAAGGCTTGAAGATTTTAAAGGCGCAGCAGACGCCTTAAGAAAAGCAGCGGAAATCAGTATCGAAGTCAATGGTGAGATTAGTGATGCTACTGCGATGTTTTTTCTAAGACTTGGTGAAACCCTTGAGGAAGACGAGGAATACGAAGGTGCTGAACAAGCTTATCGCGAAACGCTCAACATTAAGCGTCAGCTTTATGGCGAAGAACATGCCGAAACGATAAATACCTATAATCTCCTCGGCCTTCTATTAATGAAACGCAGCAACTATTTTGTCGCAGAGCAAATTCTCCGAAAAGCTAAATCGCTTTCAGAAAAACTCAATGGGAGAAATGATTTAGACTACGCAACCGTTGCTGATAACCATGCTTTGGTTCTTAATTATTTAGGGCATAGCGATGAAGCAATTCCAATCCATCGTGAAGTCTTAGCGATACGAGAACGAGAATATGGACGCGAAGCTGATTTCACGTCTCGTTCGATGAATAACCTAGCTTTAGCCCTTGAAAGCAACGGAAACTATGATGAAGCAGAAAGACTCTTTCGCGAGGCGCTCGAAATTGACAAAAAAACCTTGGAACCCGATGCTTGGCAAATTGAATCAGCTCTCATAAATCTTGCTAGAGTTTTGGAAGAAAACGGTAATTTTGAATCACTTGTTGAAGCTCAAAAACTATATGGTGAAGCTTTAGAAATTAGGCGCAGGAAGTATCCTACAGGTTCGCTTCAGATAGTACGAGCTCTATCTCCGCAATATCGGGTGACCTTGAAGGTGGACAGTCTTGCTAAAGAAACCCAATTTGAGACGATTTCAAAGCAACTGCTATCGGATCTTCTAGAAGTTACGGAGAAAACTGCCAAAGAGATGGTTGCGGCTATAACTGACCCTGTGAACCGGCATCATCTTCATGACAATGTAGAAAGACTAAAAACGGCAACTGCGCTTTTCATGTTAGCGTCTCCCGATGGTAATGAAGATGCCTTTATGGCAGCTCAATGGCCCATGCAAAACTCTGCAAGTAAAGCGATTGCGGCAACCACATTACGAATTCAATCGGGAGATGAGGCGTTAGCCAAATTGCTGCGCAATCAGCAGGATAAGACGGAACAGTATGAAAATCTCAATCAAGCAATTCTTGCATCGTTCACAACAAATGATGCGGGCGCAGCAAGTTCGTCACGCGCAAAGTTGAAAAGTTTGAAGGAAGAAATCAATAATCTGACCCTTGAGATCAATGATAAGTTTCCGAACTTCTCAGAGTTTCAAGGGGGAGAGGCTGCAAACATAAAGAGTGTCTCATCGATGCTGCGGGAAGATGAAGCTCTTGTATTTATAAACCCAGGTTTTGTAGTCACCGGCGGATTTGATGTGAAAGGGTCGATCTTTGTTGTTGAAGCTAACGGTCGACTGACAAGTAAAGTACTTGAAGCTGGAACTGGCATTCAAACGGATGCAGAAAAACTCTTCTGTTCAATCCAGCACGGTACTCGAGCATGTGCCGAACAAGATCAAATTGCTAATAACAACAACAATGAAACCAGAGGCGCCTTTTCTCTAGAACAGCCAGAGGCCTCACTTAATTTGCCAGCATTCGACATGGAGCTTGCACACAATCTCTACCAACGGATTTTTGAGCCAGTGTCGCAAGTGCTTTATTCGAAGAAGAAGCTAATCATTGTTTCCTCTGACGAAGCACTTGCTACCCTTCCTTTTCAACTTTTACTCCTTAGCCCACATGAGCTGAGTGATAGTGAAAACAGCGATATCGGATCAACTTACGCCAATGCACCATGGCTGATCCGTCAGTGGGCAATTTCGGTGTCCACTAGTGTATCGGCATTTACTGCCAGTCGCTCGCAAGAACAAGAGGTAGCAGAGACAAACAGAAAACCATTTCTAGGCATTGGGGATCCGGTTATAGGCACTCAAGGCGAAATAGATTGCTCTGAATTTACTTCGATAAAACTTGCCGCTGTATCCCGTGGGTTGGTTGACGTTTCCACACAGGAGTTGTTTCCCAAAAATGAAGGTGACCTTGGATTTGCCGATGTTAATGCAGTAAGGCGTCTTGCTCGATTGCCTGACACGAGGTGTGAACTGGAGAGCATTGCCACAAGCCTAGAGGGTGGCGACTTATTGCTGGATGATGAAGCTACTGAAGCACAAATCAAAAACTTGGATGAGCTTGGTAAACTGGCAGAATACGATATCATTTCTTTTGCAACGCATGGTCTAGTTGCGGGAGAAACAAACCTGGCTGAGCCAGCATTAGTTCTTACGCCACCCAAATCAGGCAGTCTTCAAGACGACGGACTACTAACCGCAAGTGAAGTCGCTGGGCTTAATATAAACGCTGAATGGGTTTTGCTTTCTGCGTGTAACACCGCTTCTGGGACAATTGATACCGGATCGGGATATCAGGAGAACGAAAGCTTTGCCGGACTTGCACGAGCCTTTTTCTATGCCGGCGCAAAAAGTCTTCTGGTTTCTCATTGGCCGGTACAATCAGAAGCAGCTGTAGAACTTACAACTCAGACATTTCAAATCTTGAGCGAACAACCTGATACCGACCGGGCTTCGGCTTTTCGCTTGGCAATGATAGCAATCTTGGATGACCCAAATGCAACTGAATTTACAACTCATCCGCGATACTGGGCGCCCTTCACATTGTTAGGGGAAAGCAGGTGAGTCTTGTTCTAGGCAAACTGAGTATTCGAATAAGAAGCCAAAAACACGCAAGAAAGATATAAACCTATTGCCTGAGTGACTACGAGGGTGATTAACTCAAACACTGAGTTAGGTTTGCAATTTCATTGAGACCCTTTTCGGGATCTTCAAGATTAAAGACGGCTTGGAGGTTTTTCAAAGAGCTGCCGTACAATACCTGGAAATCAGCAGCTCGTTTTTGAAAGTAAAAACAACTGGTTCTTGCATCACAAATGCCCTCAGAAACACATATGCTCAATTCATCAAAGAAATTGACAACCGTCAGTATGTCCGACTCAAGGCTTCCATTCTGCTCTCTATCTTGTTGAATGATGAGTGTGGTTAGTTGATCAATTTGTTCTCTACTAAGCCCATCATGAGCGTTAGCCAGTGCAAGTTGATCCTGAAACTTTAACCACGGCTTTAGAAGATTATTGCGAGCACGCACATAGGTAAGCGTATTAAATCGTTCCACAAATCCAAGGGCAATATCTGCTTTTCGATGTTCCAATCCACGATCCAATTGAACATAAACAGCCCACAAACCCAATGCGCTAATAATAAAGGATGCAG
>CAWUJF010000109.1:0-8297 GCA_963922405.1 uncultured Hyphomicrobiales bacterium
GCTGCAAGTGCTGAGGCATTCACTCAGGAAATCACAACTGGTGATAACACTCAGCTGAACACTGCTTCAGTAAGTGTCATCGGTGGTTCAAGCAACACCTTCAATGCTGGTGGTGATGACGCTGGTAACGCAGACGATATCGACACTGGTGGAGATGGACTCTTCGGCAATGGCACTGATACAGATGTTGCTCTAAATCAGGAAAATGTTCTGGATGACAATGATGAAGTGCTTAACCCAACAGTTCTTGCTGAGGGTGGTTCAGAAGTCGATCAGGATGGCTTTGCTGTAGGTGGAACAGCCACTTCCGGAGACGGAATTGGTGGCGCCGGCGGCGGTTCCAATGCTGATAGCTCAATCATCTCTGGTGGTTCAGTGGATGATGATGCTTCTATCTCTGGTTCAACCAGTGCTTCTGCTGACGCGTCAGTGTCACTTGAAGCCTTCACTCAGGACGTTACAACCGGTGGTAACACGCAATTCAACATTGCAAGCGTATCAATTGCCGGTGGTAACAATGCATCTGCAGCAACCGGCGAAGATGATATCGGTACCGGTGGTCTCGATATAGCTGGTGATCCTGATCTTGGTGGTACTGACAGTGTGCTGAACATCAGTCAGTCAAATGGTGGTACTTTCGAAGAAGGCTATGCTAATGACGCCGACTTGATCGATAATGCACTTGTTGCCAATGACTCTGGTGGTGCAGGCGGAAACGGCCTTAACCAGAATGCAATAGCTAATGGTGAAGGTTCTGGTACAGCAACTGCAGGTAGCGGTATCGCAACCGGTGGTAACCTGCTTGATGTTGACATTGGTGACGATGGTGACATCGACGGTGCAGCAGCAGCTTCTGCTGAAGCAGCGGCAGCCACAGAAGGCTTTACGCAAGATCTGACAAGTGGTGAAAACCGTCAGGGTAACAGCGTTGAGGCTACCGTAGTTGGTGCAAATACCAACACCAATGCAACTGGTGGCGATGATGACGCCGGTGGTGATGATGTTGCAGTTATCGGATTTACCGGTGATGCAGACTCAGAGTTCGATATCGATCAGTCAAACATGCTGAACGATCAGGATTCAATTCTTGATCCAACAGTAACCACTGACGATAACGGTGACACCACCCAGACAGCAACTTCCTTTGGTGGAGATGCTACTTCTGGCAACGGTATCGAAGCACTTGGAGCATCTGGTTCAGGTGAAGTCGGTGACGATCTGGCTATCAACGGTGAAACCATTGCATCTGCTGATGCCACATCTTCAAGTGAAGCATTCACTCAGGATATCAGCACTGGTGGTAACGTTCAGACCAATGCTACTGACTTGTCAGTTGTGGGTCTAAACGACAACCTGTTCTTCACTGGTGAAGACGATGGTGATGACGCAACAGATCTGATGCCTTCTTCTGAAGCACTTTCACCGATCGATATTGGTGATCCTGACGGTGAAGCCGGTGCCGATGGTGACGGAACTGATACAAGTTTCGAAATCACACAGGTTAATGCTCTGGTCGACAACGATATGGTAGTTGATCCAACCGTGAACACAGTAGGTTTCGGTACTGATACCATTCAGAACGTTTCCGCTGATGGTGGCACAGCAATGTCAGGCGATGGCGCTGCCGCAGGAGCAACTGGCTTCTTCGGTGACTACAGCGTACTTGATGATCTGTCCATCGAAGGTGTCTCTCAAGCATCTGCCGATGCTTACGGTGCTGCAGAAGCATTCACTCAGAACATCGTCGTAGGTGCGAACGTTCAAGTTAACTCAATCGACGTATCAGTTGTTGGTGGCTCATCAACAGTTAATACAGTCGGGGAGGACGACTTGGCATAATTCTTGAATGAATAAAACAACATCCTGCACGGCCCGTGCTGTGCAGGACCATTTTACAGGGGTGTAAAACATACTATACGATCACGGGAGACAATCTTGTCTTACGATTTTAACAGTTTGATTTGGCACTTCGCGGGTTACATAAAACTTGTTGAGGAGACAGGCACTTACAGTGTCAACTACAACCATTTCTCTGCAGGTGCTTGGCATGTAAACATCGCAGCCGCCCACACGGCACCAGCTTCACCTTCAAACCTGAATCCTAACACTTCGACCGGAAAACTGTATTCCGTTACCGAATTGCCGGATGTGAATGATGAAGAAATCGAAGCTGCTGTAGACCAAGCGATAGAGGATGCGGAAGAATTCACCGGTTTGAATACAGATGGAATACCGACAAGTCTTGAAGACATATTGTCCGGTTTGCCCATAGACTCTGGTTCCCCGCCATTGGATCTGCCCGCATTTACTTTCACATTCCGCTACATCGTAAGCGATACACAAGTCCGCACAATAAATGGCGAAAGTGTTAACATACTTACAGATAACGATTTCCTAGCACATACAAGTGTATTGGATGCCAATCCCGACTTTGAAGTCTTTATGCCTTCAGATGCCGAATTGGCGTCATTGCTTGAGTTGGCAGCCAGTCAAACGCCAGAAAAACTGGCCTTTTCTTCTGAAGAGGACCTGAAGGACGTTGCTTTAAGACTTTCCGAAATATTCCAGGAAAAGCCCAAGGATCTTGAGGAATACGTTGTAGAAGACGAAGAAGGTGAAGAGGAAGTCTTCGAAGAAGAAACAGAAGAAAATTCCTCGGAGCCGGCTGGTTCTTCTGAAGAAGCGCAGCAAGCAACTGCTGAAGAAGAAGAGAGTTCTCCTGCAGAGGAGAAAAAAGCCAAAGGCGCTTATGAGGAAGGTTCATCTGAAACTGAATCGTCAAATGATGATGCTGATCAGGCTTCTTACGAAGAAAGCGATCAGGATGAAGAGCCTGAGGTAGAAGCATCATCTGAAGATGAAGAAGTCGAAGAAGTGGCTCATGTAGAGGGTGAAGATAACACTTCCAGTGATGATGAGGATACAGACACTGAATCAGCGACATATATCGTCCAATCTGGTGAGTTGATTAGCGTGGATGAGCGCGACGAAAACTCTGATGATGAAGATGATGAAGACGACGATAACGACGACGACAGCTACGAATCTATTTTGCATCTTGGAAGCAACGAGGCAACAAACGTAGTATCTATCGTGGATACTTCAGAAGCCGGTGCAGGCGTAATCGTGGTCGGTGACTATTATGAAAGTAATACCATAATTCAGACAAACATACTGAAATCAGATGAAACTGAGGCACTTTCGCCCATTCCAGAAGATTTTGATGCCGATGATCTTGATGATAATGATCTTGAGAACATCGCTGAGTTTGATCGTGACACAGGTGATTACACAATAATGGCACCTGCAGGGTTTGGCTTCCCGGAATACCAGGTGAGTGTTGAATATGTTGATGGTGACTTTTTCAGCATCAATGCAATTTTCCAAACCAATACGCTGGAAGACCAGGACACGTTCCTCATTGATCAGCAAACAAGCAATTTCTTCATTGAGACGGGTAACAATACATCCGTCAATGCAGGGCAAATCATAGATGTTTTCCAGGAATACGATTTAATCATCGTCATGGGAGACTATAATGAAGCCAATTTCATTCAGCAAACCAACATTGTCCTAGATATAGACAATGTAAAATTTGAAGGAATTGATTCAGATGATGTTAATCTGGAAGACAATATACTTGAGAATGAGGCAAGTATTACAAACATCGGCGGTGGAGAACTATTTTCATCAATTAATGAAGGCGTAGCTGGCTTGGTCAGCGACGTTGCAGGTTTTGAAGCCTCTGCCGGTTATGGTGACAATGAACTAGGCGGTGGCATACCGACTAATTTTGACACTCATTTTAGTGTTTTATACGTATCGGGGGATTTCTATCAGTTCAATGCGATTGTTCAGACCAATATAATCAATGATATCGATAACGGTATCTTCGAAAGTCTCGATTCCGATGAAGACGATTGCGACGACAAAGATAATGAGTTCCTGACCGGCGAAAACGTCGCTCGGAATGAAGCATCGATCGTTGATTTCGACAGTCAGAGCGAATTCCAGTTCCTTGGAGGCGACTTCTACGAACAGGATATGCTGATACAGGTCGATATTATTACGAATAGCGAGGACGACATAGACACATTAATTGCGAAAAACGTAGAAGATTTGGTGCCAGAAGTTGTAGCATTTACCGGTTCTGGCAGTGACAACAATTCTTCCGATAACGAACCGCTCTTTGCCCCGGAAACTGAACTTTCCGATGGCGTAGATATGCTTGGATCAATGTTGGTGTAATGAGGAGATACATATGAACGAGCAGGGGACGCCACCAAAAAAAGCGACAGTCTCGAAAAATCAACCCAACAAGGAAAATAAACAAAAACAACAACAAACAAACACTGACAATAGTGCGGCAAATACGGCTCCTGACCAGTTGAAGGCAAACACAGCGCAAGCAGCAGGTCAAAACCCACAGCAAGCAAAGACTGCAAATGCAGGAGCTCAGCAGGCCCAGAAAGCAAATGCGCAAGCCCAAAATGCACAGGCTCAAGCCAGTGCTGAAGAATACGCGCAAGCTCAAAACGCCAGGGCTCAAGCACAAGCCAAGGGTGCCCAGCAAGGTCAGAAACCTAACGCTCAAGCGCAACAGGCACAGGCTCAAGCTGCTGCACAAGCTCAGGCACAGAATGCTCAAGCACAAGCCAAGGGCGCGCAGCAAGGTCAGAAACCTAGCGCTCAAGCGCAACAGGCACAGGCTCAAGCTGCTGCACAAGCTCAGAAGGCGCAGGCTCAAGCCAATGGTGCACAACAGGCACAGTCAGCCAATACACAAGCATCAAATGCTAAGGCGCAGGCAGCGGCCAACGCTCAGGCCCAAGCTCAACGAGCAGCGGCTCAAAACCCGGGTCAACAGAACGGCCCGATCATAGAAGGTACAGCGAAATCAACCGATACAAAACCTTCGAGTAACCAAACTGCGGAGAAACCAGCGGACAAAAAAGGCGAGCAACAGATCATTTCTCCAAAAGAAAGAATGAAAATTCAGCAGGTTAAGGGGAGTTCCGACTTCCGCAAGGTTCTGACGGAAGGCCTGGCCAAGATCAAAGCCAACCTTGCTATTGTTGCAATATTCTCTTTTGCAGCAAACATTCTCATTCTTGCTGTACCGATTTATCTATTCCAGATTTCAGACCGTGTGTTGACAAGTCGTAGTACCGACACCTTGGTTATGCTTACAATTGTTGTTGCTGGTCTGATTTTGGCCCACGTGCTTCTCGATATGATGAGGCGATACATCCTCATGCGAATAGCCGTGGACCTTGAAACCCGGTTAGGGGCACCCGTGCTTAGTGCGGCAGCACGGGCTTCCTACAACGGTTCCAGTAAGGAATTCCAATCCCTTTCCGACTTGCAGCAATTGCGTAGCTTTATTACCGGTTCTGTACTACTCACTATGCTGGATGCTCCGGTAGCTCCGCTATATGTGCTTGCAGTATTCTTGATACATCCGCAGTTGGGAATGATTCTCTGTGCGACAATGGTGATTTTGCTGATTATAGCAATCATCAACCAGAGAATGACCGCGCTTCCATTCGGCAAAGCGAATGCGTTTGCAATGCGAGCCAACCTTCAATCCGACGCGATGGCCAGAAACGCTCAGGTTATGAACGCCATGGGCATGGTGCCCGAGGGTGTCCAGATCTGGGGTAGGGAGACCGCTGAGTCCCTGAAAGCCCAGGTATTGGGTCAGGATCGCAACATCTTTATGTCGGGTATTTCCAAATTCATCCGCTTGGGGACACAAATCTCAATGCTGGGTTGGGGTGCAGTACTTGCAATCCAGGGAGATTTGACCGGTGGCATGATCATCGCTGCATCAATCATCGGTGGCCGCGCATTGGCACCGGTGGAAGGTACCATTGAAGGATGGCGCAGCTTCATACAAGCGCGCGCAGCCTACGCACGCATCCGCTCGCTTCTGCAGAGTTCACCACTCAACCAGGACCGCTTGCGTTTGCCTGCACCTCAGGGTCGTTTGAGCGTAGAGCGCGTTTTGTACGTGCCACCGCCAAACAAAAAGGTAATCCTGAACGGCGTATCTTTCTCGCTCGAACCAGGTGACTCGCTCGCAATTGTCGGTTCATCAGGAGCCGGGAAATCAACGCTTGCCAAGATGCTTGTTGGGTCGATTTCCCCAACCGCAGGCAATGTGCGTCTAGATATGATGGATGTGCGGAACTGGGATCCAAGACAGTATGGTGAAAATGTTGGGTTCCTGCCGCAGGACGTGCAGCTTTTCCCTGCTTCCATCAAGGCAAATATTGCACGTATGCGCGAGGACGCAACTGATGAAGAGGTCTTCAGAGCTGCAGAACTGGCGGGTGTTCATGACATGATTTCAGAGTTCGCTGAAGGCTATGAAACAATCGTGTCAATGGATGGAAGTCCGCTATCAGGTGGTCAACGTCAGCGTATTGGTTTGGCAAGAGCGTTCTTCGGTCAGCCTAGACTGGTCGTTCTTGACGAGCCTAACTCAAACCTTGACACACCTGGTGAACAGGCGCTGGCAAGAGCACTGCGTGGTGCAAAAGAGCTGGGCATGACCGTTATTGCGGTAACTCAGCGCCCAGCACTACTCGGTAGTGTAGATAAAATAATGATGCTCAAGAACGGGTCTGTTCAAGCGCTCGGCGGCCGGGATGAAATCCTGCCAATGATCACTGCAAACAGGAATACACCAAACCCGAAACTTGCGGCTGCGGAATAGGGGGAAGACATGTCTGAACTAGTGAAAAGTAACTCAGATATCGTTGAAGCCAAAGCTTCTCCGGAATGGCATTCATCCATTCCCCGAAGCAGCAAGATGCCCATCATCGGTGGAATTCTTGTCCTTGCTGCGACCTTTGGCGGTTTTGGATATTGGTCCGTGACAGCACCAGTAGCAGGTGCCGTCGTTTCAACGGGTACTTTTGTTGCGACTGGACAAAACAAGATTGTTCAGCACCTTGAAGGCGGTATCATTAAGGATATTGAGGTCAAGGAAGGCGATATCGTTGAGGAAGGTCAGGTTCTCGTCAATCTTGACGAAACAGCTGCAAGGGCAAATTTACGCCGCCTGATCCTTAGAAAACTTCGCCTTGATGCAACAGCAGCACGCTTGCGCGCTGAAGCGGCGAGGGAAGACACATTTGTTCTTCCCAAAATCGTCACCGAGCGTCGCGCAGATCCGGACGTTCAATCTATTATTGATAGCCAGTCATTGGCTTTTGAAACCCGCACCGCAAAAAGCAAGAGTGAAGTGGCTGTTTTTGAACATTCCAAGGATGCGTTGAACGAACTGCTTCAGGGTGGTTTGGCGCAGCTCAAATCCGTACGGGAACAGCAGGAGATATTGGAGCAGGAAATTCAAGCAAAGGAATCTCTGCGCAAACAGGGTATTGTCTCGAAGACGGAACTTCTTCGTGTAAAACGCGATCTGGTTAATTTGACAGGTGAAGAAGGTCGCCTTGTGGCTACCGTCGGTGATTCCAGACAACGGATTGCTCGCGCTAATGCTCAAATTGCCCAGCTCATCAATGAGGCCTCAGAACTTGCAGTTCAGGAACTGCATACAGTTAGCGCAGAGTTGGATGATGTAAGAGAACAAGTCCGTGCTGCAACAGACGTATTAGACCGTCTCACAATCAGAGCGCCTGTAAATGGTGTCGTTGTGCGCCTCCAGTATCACACTTCCGGTGGTGTGATTGAAGGTGGCCGCAGTGTTATGGAAATTCTCCCGATCCGTGAAGATCTGGTGATCCAGACGCAAATCCGCCCGAAAGACATTAACAACGTCAAAGTTGGGCAGGAAGCCGGGATAAGACTTTCCGGATTAAACCCGAGAACAACCCCTGTAGTTGACGGAAAGGTTGTGTATGTGTCCGCTGACGCATTGCCGAATGAGCAACGTGGCTCACGAAACCAAAGCGACATCTATGTGGCTCGTGTTCAGATTGAAAAATCGGTCTATGAAGAGCTGAATGATTTCCAACCAACACCAGGAATGCCGGTTGAGGTGTTCATTCGCACACGCGACAGAACCTTTTTTGATTACCTGACTGAGCCTATCAAGGATAGCTTCAACAGGGCATTTAGAGAGTCTTGATCAGATGTTTGGTTGGGGTGTCACAAAATTCAACAGGGCACACAAAGCGGTTATGGCTACGTTGCCCATGTTCATCAAACACACCCAGGAAAGACTTGGCTCTTTTAGTGTAAATTCAAATTCCCCGTTTGTTGTGGGTTACATAACCGTTTTCTCATCCGAGATAGCGATCGCTAAGGTAGCAACCATCAGCGATACG
>CAWUJF010000110.1:0-8275 GCA_963922405.1 uncultured Hyphomicrobiales bacterium
TTGGTTAAGGAATTGTAAACCCAGCAACTCATCGGTGTTTGCGGGATTTCCATCCGGTTGTCGCGATGTTGTAGCTTCGGATGCCGTTCAGCGCTTCTGATGCATTTTCATGTAACGGGAGCCTGGAAGCCCACAGAACATCATCTCTGCTAATTCCCATGTCTCTTAACGCTCTCTCATCAAGCCTCAGCATGTTGTCAAATGCCTGGCGGTCGATCCTCCGCTGACGTTGATTTTTGCGATAAGCCTGAAAACTCTTCCATGTATTAAGAACAAACTCTTTCAAACCTGAAGAAAAAGAGTTTTCTTTCAAAGCCTTAACTTCAGACGCAGGAAAGCGATTTTCGCAGGTACATTGTACAGTCATTTCGATTGCTCCTTTGAGTTATAGCCTTAATTGGCTTGCCTCTGGACAATGACGCTAATCCATGCTTCAATCAAACGAATAAATTTGACTGTATCTATCAGAAAAATTGAAAGATAAGAATGAACGCACCACATACTCCCTCACAACCGTTGCTGGAACTGGATTTGTTGAAGACCCTCATTGCAATTGCGGACACGGGAAACTTCTCGACTGCAGCTGAACTGGTGCTTCGGACACCTTCTGCAGTTTCCATGCAGGTTAAAAAAATTGAGGAGATTGTTGGCAGGCCAGTTTTCAAAAGAGACAGTCGATCTGTTTCCCTTACAGCTGAAGGCATTATGCTACTTGAGCACGCACGTCGCCTGATTGCACTCAACAATGAGATGGTTTCCCAGTTTGTAACGCCAAATGTTGCTGGTGAAATCAGGATTGGGGCTGGTGACGATTTCGCTGAAAGACTTCTCCCAAGCCTGCTTCGTGATTTTAATCGAACTCACCCATCGGTCGTTGTGGAAGTGGTAATGGAAAACACCAATGAACTGATAGCTAAAGTTAAAGCAGGTGAGATTGATTTGGCTGTCATTGTTTGTGGTGCTGGCTACAAGAACGATCATGAAGCGGAAATCCTTGCTACCGAGCCGCTTGTATGGGCTGCAAGGAAAGGTGGTATCGCAGCAGAACAGGACCCATTGCCAATTTCAGTGTGGGAAGAGGGGTGCGCATGGCGTAATGCCGCTCTTGATGCTCTTGACAGTGCTGATAGAGATTACCGTATCGCGTTCAGGAGCGCCTATATCGGTGGACAGAAAGCTGCTGTTTTGTCTGATCTAGCTGTAGCGCCGCTTCCGATCTCGTCTTTGAGTGGAGATATTGTGGAAGCCTGTGCATCAAAAGGAATGCCCAAACTGGCGGAGTATGCTTTAGGTCTGCTTGTGCGGGAGGAACCAAATGATGCGGTCAAAGTTGCCGCTGATCACTTGAGAGCAAGTTTTGCAATTTCAAAAATAGATGCGGACTAGACCTGAACTCGCAAGGATTGTGAATCCATATTTACCAGTTAGACATACTCTGGAACTGCTTGAAGTGTCTTCGCAAATGATCAGCTACAGCTAAAACTTCTGCTCCTGGGTTTTCACATACTTTCATGCCTAGTCCATAATCGTGTATTGGAGGCAGGTTATGTTCTTGGGGTACAATTTTCAGCTTCTCGTTCAATTGAGATTGAGGCAAAGGTCCGACAGCCAAATCCGCTTCGATTGCTGACTTTCGTCCGGTCACATTTTCGCATTCCAAGATGATGTTATATTCAATTCCGTTGTCACTCAGAGCAGTAATGATCGGTTCATGCGAAGCCCAGCTTTTATTCCATAACGTGACGGGTAGAGGCCATTTTTGCGTTGCAATACCATTTGCAGCCATTGCCCATATTTCCGGTTCGCGTGTTAGCCTTTCGCATGCTTGAACGCCGGGTATCCTGGGAATGTAGGTGATAATTGACAGGGCCAGAACACCATCATCAACCTTCTTCATCAGCGCCGGGGTGTGATCCACATGTATGCCCAAGCCAACATTAGGGTACTCGTTCATAAAAGTACTGAGAACTTCCATCGGGAAGCGTTCGACCACATCATCAGGCACACCAAGTTCCACAGAACCCTGAAGCGGAGTTGTCGTGAACTCTGTTTTGAGTTCAGCCTCAACTAGCATCATGCGTTTTGCATAAGGCAGTAATCTTTCACCATGAGGTGTCAGTTTTGTTTCTCTTGCATCGCGTTTGAACAAAACATGCCCGACTTCTTCCTCAAGTTTCTTGATTTGCATTGAGATTGCGGCAGGGCTGCGGCCCACGACCCCGGATGCCGCGAGAAAACTGCCGTGTTGGGCTATGGCTACAAAGGATTTCAGCAATGAGAGTTCAATGTTCATGATTCAGTAAAACGAAATTATAAGTTTAGATAATTTAGTTTGATTAAATCATGAAAATTGAGCAAGTTCAATGCATCTCGAAAACATCATGCAGAAAGGAAATCACCATGACTTTTGAAACACTTGGGAGACAAGTTGATTTCGTGCTCGCCAGAGTTGCTTCCTTAGGTGCCGCTTACGCAAATCAACTACTTAAGAACGTTGTAGCAAGATCCATTGAGGGAAAGAAGCGCGATGAGATTTCGGGTTTGCTAAAACTTAGTGATGGACAACTACAGGATATGGGTATTTCGCGCGACGATGTCCGAATGGCTCTCGCAAAACCTCTTGAATTCAATTCCGGCAGATATCTTGAAGGCGTTCGCCGTAACAATAGAAGGCCTTAGCCTCGCTCGCGGCGGCGCCTTCTGCGTCTGCCGCCAGTATTTTCCGCGTCGGCATCGGATGAGGCCTTTTTCTGCGGCAGATTCACTTGTTCACTTAGCTTCGGGAATGGATCAGTCTTGTTTGGCATGGCCATGGCGTTGACAAAATGCTCTTGAAATTTTGATTCAAGAGCTGTCTCTATCTTCTCGATATTCTTGACTGTTTCTTCGATCTCACGACGGAAATCGCGGTTGAGCAATGCCATCTTGGCACCATAACCCGCTGCATTTCCGACCGCTTTCACTTTATTGAGGTCACAGTCGGGGATCAGGCCCAGAACCATCGCATATTTAGGGTCGATGAAAGTTCCAAATGCGCCTGCGAATGAGATTGAATCTACTTCCTCAATTCCAAGCTTATCCATCAGCAGCTTGATGCCTGCATACAGTGCTGCCTTCGCCAATTGAATTGCGCGAACATCGTTTTGCTGAATTGCCAGTTTCTGCTTGCCTTCCCATAGCAAATAGGAGTGGGTACGACCTTCTTTAAATATCCTGTCAGACTTTTTAGTCAGAGATCCGTCCACAACTCCGTCTTCAGAAATAATACCGGCCAGATACATTTCTGCGATGACTTCAATGATTGCTGATCCACAAACACCAGTGACGCCGATCTGTTCAACTGCGGCTTCAAATCCTGGCTCATCGGACCACATTTCTGCACCGATAACCCTGATTTTGGGTTCAAGTGTTTCAGGATCAATGCGTACCCGTTCGATTGCGCCTGGAGCAGCGCGCTGGCCGCACGAGATTTCAGCACCTTCAAAGGCCGGTCCAGTAGGAGAAGATGCCGCCACAGTGCGCTGAGCGTTGCCGAGTACGATCTCTGCGTTAGTTCCCACATCTACCACAAGCATTTGACTATCTTGCCTGTGAGGCCCTTCACAGAGAGTTACGGCAGCAGCGTCTGCGCCCACATGGCCTGCGATACAAGGTAACACATAGACGCGTGCCCCTTTGTTCACGATCAAATCAAGGTCAGATGCCCAGTTGTGAACGGCGCCTGAAACTGCCAGTGCAAATGGCGCTCCACCCAGTTCTGTTGGGTCGATACCAAGGAACAGGTGATGCATGATCGGATTTCCTACGAAAACCAGATCCAATATGTCTTTGGGCTCCACCCGAGCCTCGGTGCATACGTTTTCGATAAGCGCATTCAGAGCAGCCCGAACTGCTACAGTCATGGCCTCGCGCCCGTCCGGGTTCATCATCACATAGGACACACGGCTCATCAGGTCCTCACCAAACCTGATCTGTGGGTTTGGTGCACCGGATGATGCGATGGTTTGGCCGGATAGAAGTGATACAAGATGCATCGCGATGGTTGTGGAGCCGATATCACAGGCAATCCCGTAAGCCTCGTTTTTGAGGCCCGGATGTATTGCGATGATGGATGGGCGCGATGTATCCAAGTCTTTATGGATTGCGACGGTGACTTTCCATTCACCTTCACGCAATTTCTTTTGAATTCTGGGCAGTAGATGACTGTCGACCATCAGGTCCTGCCAGCCCCAATCACGCTCAAGCGCTTCCTTTAACCTGTCCAGATCACCCAGAGGCTTGTGCATGTCGGGTTCTTCCACCTCGACATAACAAAGCTGAACAGCGGGATTTCGTTCGATGACGCGTCCATCATCCACTTTTCTCACGACAGCAGCGTTGATCTGACCATCCTGAGGTATGTCGATAACCAGATCGCCCTCAATTGTGGAAGAGCAGGAGAGGCGCCGGCCTTCCTTTAGTTCGCGTTTTTCTGCGTAACGTTTCTCTTTCGCACCAAACGCCGAGATATGATCATTTGAAGATGTTATGCCGTGTTTGGCAAATTGACCTTCTTGAACCTCAACCTGACACCTTCCGCAGATGCCGCGACCACCACAAACGGATTCGACGTAAACGCCCAGGTCGCGGGCTGCATCAATTACAGGTGTACCTTTTGGAAATCGCCCACGTTTTCCTGAGGGCATGAAGAGTACGAGAGGCTCTTGGGAATTGCTCATATCAGACTGTTATCACGATTCGATTTACTACGCTGCATCACCGCGTCTGGCTGCGCGACCGCCACGACGCCCCCCTTTGCGGGCACCGGGCATTGAAGGTTGAGCAGCACCGCCCATGGTCGCCGGGATAGCACCTGGTGCGACGTGATCGCGGAAAGTCATGATCCAGTTAGAACAATCCTTATCTGTGCCATTCAGAACGTTAGCGCCGTGTACAGCTTCCATTTCCGCAGGACGGCATGGGTTCATGATCGCCGAAGTCATGCCTGAGGCAATCACCATCGGAATGAACGCGGCGTTGATGCCGTGACGATGCGGCAAACCAAATGAAATGTTGGATAGGCCACACGTCGTGTTCACACCAAGCTCATCACGAAGACGTCTGACCAGTTTAAATACCTGCTGACCGGCTGTTCCCATCGCGCCAATCGGCATCACCAGAGGATCAACGACGATGTCGTGGGCAGGAATGCCGTAGTCTGCTGCATGCTCAACGATTTTCTTTGCAACGGCAAAGCGAACATCCGGGTCTTCGGAGATACCGGTTTCATCGTTTGAAATTGCCACAACAGGCACATCGTATTTTTTGATCAGAGGAAGGATAGCTTCCAGTTTTTCTGGCTCACCTGTTACGGAATTTACAAGAGGACGGCCCTTTGCCACTTTCAAACCAGCTTCGATTGCTGATGTAACAGATGAGTCGATTGATAGAGGTGTGTCGACCAATTCCTGAACGATTGCAATTGTTTTTACCAGCAGTGGAGGCTCAGTCTCGTTCGGGTTAACTGCTGTTACACCGGCATTAACGTCAAGAATGGTTGCACCAGCGGCAACCTGTTCCATGGCGTCCTTCCTCACCGTATCGAAATTGCCTTCCTGCATTTCAGCAGCAAGTTTCTTGCGCCCAGTCGGGTTGATACGTTCACCAATCACGCAGAATGGCTGGTCAAATCCAATGACTACTTCTCTGGTAGCTGAAGCAACAATTGTGTGTGTCATGACATTAACTTTCCAAAAAGACCCGGTGTGGATAAGCCACTGAAGCGGGATAGAAAAACTGTTTTAAAGACCATTACCGTTTATGCAATTTGGCCCGTTTATTCTCGCGACATGGCCTGACCGGAATACGACTCCGCAACCGATATGGGACATCCAAGCCGAAACTCTTGCTAGATGTATTCGTATATAAAATCAAGATATAAAGATATCTTTATATAATTATTTACAACCATGAATTATTCCTGTATGTGTTAACCAAACCTCATAACAGGAGACCCTTATGCCAGAACTCAGCTTTGAATATTTTCCGGGACGTACAGAGAAAGCCAAAGACCAATTGGCTGAAACAGTTTCGATCCTTTCGCAATTTCAACCGAGGTTTCAAAGCGTTACTTATGGGGCAGGGGGCTCGAACCGAGATGGTACATTTGAAGCGGTAACAGAAATTCAGTCCAAAACCGGTTTGCCTACGGCAAGTCATCTGAGTTTTTCAGGCTCATCGGTTGAAGAAGTGAAACAGTTTGCAGACGAGCTGTGGGATGCCGGGGTCAGGCAGATTGTAGCGCTTAGAGGTGACAGTGAACATGAGGGTGATAAAAACTCATTTGTGGATACGCCTGAATTCATCAGGGTGTTGAAATCACAGCACGATTTTGAAATTGCTGTAGCCTGTTATCCGGAGGTTCACCCGCTCGCTGTTTCTGAAGAATCAGACTTGAAAGTGCTTAAGGAGAAACAGGAGGCAGGTGCTACGCAAGCCATTACGCAGTTTTTCTTTGACAACTCCAAATTTTATGAGTTTACTACTAAAGTAAAAGACGCGGGCATAACAATTCCCATAATTCCGGGTATATTGCCCATATATAATTTTGATGCTGTAAAACAGATTGCGGGGAAGTGTGGGGCAGTTATTCCGTCTTACATAGAAGACGCTTTCTCAGATACTGGTATTTTGAACCGCAGTGACCAATTGGAGGTGGCCGCAGAAATATTGAAATCGCAAGTGCATGATTTGGCTTGCGCAGGATATGAAGCGATACATATATATACTTTAAATCGTGTGGAATTGGCGAAATTGGCCGCCGAAACTTTTAACGAAACACACGAGAAAAACAGAATTCACCGTAAGGTCGCTTGAACACGCCCCATCAGGTTCGCGATTGGTGAATATGGCCTTGGGAGGGTTAAGGCTAAGCCCCTCATCCCCCAAACTTAACTCTCCCAAGTGCCTCTCTCTCTTAACCAATCAGCAGACTTTTTAACGCCGCCAAATGGAAATACATGGATTTGGGCAATTGGTGAGTTTTCCATTTGCAGCGCGCGGGCTTCAATGGGGTTCACAATTTCATCCGGATCAAAGCCTGAGGCGAGGGTAAAGACAGCGCCCATACGCTTTTTCAGGAAGGAGATGGAATTGCCGACACCGCACATGGCGGCGAATTTTACGAGGGTAGTCAGTTTTGCCGGCCCAGCAACACCAAGGTGAACCGGAAGGTCTATGCCACTGGTGCTGAGACCTTCAGCCCAGGTGGTGAATTTTTCAGCATCGAATCCGAATTGCGTGACAATACGCAGTGAAATGTCACTACGCTCACTGAAGTCTTGCTTGAATTTCAAAGCTTCCATAGCAACTTCGTCTGAGAAATCCGGTGAACCTTCAGGATGACCGGCTACGCCCATGTGTTTGATGCCATATTTGTCAAAGAAACCAGTTTCCAGAACCTTCATGGTGGAATCGAACTCTCCGGCTTCTGTTTCCAGGCCGCCACCGATTACGAGTACATCCGTAACGCCGGCTTCACCTGTCATCATTTTGACGCGCTCTTCCAGTGCTTCTTTTGTTGTCAAACGACGTGAAGCAAAGTGAGGTACCGGTGTGTAACCCAGATCTTGTACGCGCTTTGCACCAGCAGTCAGAGTTTCAGCAGTGTCGGTGCCCACATCTGTGATATAGACCCGTGTTCCCTGCGGAAACAGTCCAGGAATATCAGCATTCTCAACAGCCTGTTTTGGTGAAATCTCGATAGACGCAGCTATTTTTGAGGCCATTGTGTTGCTCCTGGATGAGGTGTTTTCTGTCTCGTCAAAACTCTTTGTATCTATGATGTTCATGGGTTTTCCTTCCCACCAGCGTTGACCAGTGCCACCAGCCTCTGCTTGTCATATTCTGTTTCTATCGCATTAGCGGCCTTTTCAGCTTCCGCTTCCAGATCATCACTTACTTCGATCGGGTCGGCGCGACGCCATTCCTCAAGATAATCGTCGGTTTCAGCTGCGCCTGTTCTCATGGCACACATGTCAATTGCCTCGGTAAAACGCAGCGATAATTCGCGCTTGGCAACATTTCTGCGACCTGCCTTCACAATCACCTGTGCCGGTATGTCTCGCCAATAGACTATTTGAAGCTGAGCCATGATTAATCATCCTAATTCGGTTTTCGATATTTGTTTTACAGTGCAAATTTCTGCGGTTTTAGGCGCGACGCATGGTGTGTGAAAAACGCCAGTCAATTACCATTTAATGAAAACGCTGCTGATGAAGCTCATGACAAGCTCATT
>CAWUJF010000111.1:0-8271 GCA_963922405.1 uncultured Hyphomicrobiales bacterium
GAAATCAAGGCAGTTCAGGAAGCTGTCGGTGGTATCGAGATTGCAAACTTCGCCAAGCATGAATTCAAAGGAGCGGGCGCAAGAGCTTATCTTGATCACATCCTGGCCGGTTACGTGCCCAAACCGGGTCGCCTGACCCTGACACCGATGCTGACACCAAAGGGCAAGCTCTATGGCGATCTCACCGTTGCCTGTCTTGCAGAAGATCACTTCATGCTGTTCGGTTCCGGCGCCATGCAGGAAGCACACCGCCGCTGGTTTGAAAAAGACCTGCCAGAAGGTGTGAGCTACGCTAATGTTTCGGATGATTGGCACGGCATAGCCCTGTCCGGTCCGAAGTCGCGAGAACTGCTGCAGCGCATTTCCCGTGAGGATGTGTCTGCAGATGCTTTCAAGTTCCGTGACCTGCGGCAGACTTTCATTGGCGGCGTGCCAGTGATCATCAACCGGATCAGTTTCTCGGGCGAACTGGGTTACGAAATCTATTGCAAACCACACTATCTCCTGCGCCTGGCTGAAGCCATTGAAGAAGCAGGCGCCGACCTTGGCTATCGCTGGTATGGGGCAAGAGCTCTCATGTCCATGCGCCTTGAAAAGTGTTGGGGTGTCTGGACACTCGAATACCGCCCGGACTTTGACGCTGTTGCCTCCGGTATGGATGTCTTCATCAACTGGAAGAAAGACTTCGTTGGCAAAGAAGCAACCCAAGTCATCAAGGAAGAGGGCGCTAAGCAGAAGCTCGTGACCATGGTCATCGATGTGGAAGGGATTGATGTGTGTAACGATGAAGCAATCCTGAAAGATGGTTCAGCAGTCGGATACGTTTCCTCCGGCGGTTACGCTCACCGGGTCGGCAAATCCATGGCCATGGGCTATGTGGGCGCTGAACATGCGGTGCCGGGGTCTACCCTTCAGGTGGAAATCCTGGGTGAGATGTATGACGCTGAAGTGCTTGGCGGTCCAATCTATGATGCCAATGGCGCAAACATGCGGGCATAGACACTCTGGTTCAGGCTGTTAACTTCGAGTTCCGGCGTGCGATGGCTTCTTCCAGAACCGGCATGGCTGAAACAAGGTTTTTCGCCGCTTCAGACTGAGGGGAAGAAAGCACGTCTTCTGTGCTGCCACGCTCCACAATCAAGCCCTCATGCATGACCATCACTTCGTCGGTAATGGCACGTGCCACGTTGAGATCATGTGTAATGAAGAGATAGGCAACGCCCAACCGCTCGCTCAGATCTGCAAAGAGATCGAGAATATGCGCTCTGACCGACACATCGAGCGCTGATACCGGTTCATCGCAAACGATGAGTTTCGGCTTGTTTATGATCGCCCGGGCGATGGAGATGCGTTGGCGTTGTCCGCCGGAAAATTCATGCGGATATTTGGCCAGATCACTTGAGGAGAGGCCAACGCTTTCAAGCGCCTCCACCGCAAGGTCTGTACGCGCTTTGCCGGACGGTTTCTCATCCAGCAAATGTAGGGGTTCGGTTACCAGGCGTTCCACCTTGTGTCTTGGATCAAACGAACCATAGGGGTCCTGAAACACAATCTGCATGTTGCGGCGATAGGGACGCAAAGTGGTTTCATCCATTTGCGAGGTAACACCGCTCATGAACTCCACTTCGCCTTCGGTTGGTTTATCGAGCGCAAGGATCAAACGCGCAAGAGTGGACTTGCCGCAACCGGACCGGCCCACGAGTGAGATTGACTGGCCAGCGGCAATATCAAAGCTGACCCCGTCAACGGCTTTGAAAAAGGAGGGGGGCTTGAAGATGTTTTCCCGAGGCAGCCGGTAGTGCTTTTTCACGTCCCTGACGCTCAGTATGGTTTCCTGTCGCTCTTCCTTCTGCGGTTCTGATCTTGTGGGACGATGGGACGAAGCCTCGGCCAGTTGCCTGGTATAAGGATGCTTTTGTTCACTGAGCGTCGCGCCCGTTTCACCAGCCTCGACAATTTCTCCAGACCGCATAATGGCAATGCGGTCCGCCATTTCAGCCACAACCGCCAGGTCATGGGAGATGAGCAACAGGCCCATTTCGTAGTCGTTGATCAGGTCTTTCAAGAGATCGAGAATCTGCGCCTGCAAAACCACATCCAGCGCTGTTGTGGGTTCATCTGCAATGAGCAGTTTTGGTTTGAGTGCACAGGCAATCGCAATGACCACCCGTTGTCGTTGACCGCCGGAAAGTTCGTGCGGAAAACGCGTTAGTGGAAATCTACTCTCAGGCAATCCCACACGATCCAGCATGGTGCGGGCAACCTCCTCGGCCTCCGCACGGCTGACAGACTTGTGCCAGCGAACGCCTTCAGCCACTTGTTCACCGATAGTCTTGACCGGGTTAAGCGCTGTCATGGGTTCCTGAAACACCATGCCAATTTCATTTCCTCGGATCTGGCACATCGCTTCTTCGCTGCTGGTCAACAGGTTCCTGCCGTCAAACTGGATTTGCCCGTTGGTTGTTGCCGCTCTCGGCAGCAATTGCATCATGGCCAGTGCGGTCATGGACTTGCCGGAACCGGATTCGCCCACTAGGCCAAGCACCTCACCTTTGGAAACGGAAAGATCAATGTCTTTCAGGATCGGCGTATCACCGATGTCCAGGCTTAGATTTTCAACACTAATGAGGCTCATCGTTCACGCCTCAATTTTGGATCGATCACATCGCGTAATCCGTCACCCAGCAGGTTCAGGCCCAAAACGGTGAGCACGATGGCTAGACCGGGAAAAATCGCCATATGCGGTGCCACCACCATACGAACCTGTGCATCAAACAGCATACGCCCCCAGCTAGGCATGGGCGGTTGCGTGCCTAGCCCCACATAGGAAAGTCCAGCCTCAGCCAGGATGCCCAGCGAAAACTGGATGGTTGCTTGCACTAAAAGCAGGTTCGCGATGTTAGGCAGAATATGTTCGACCGTGATACGGCTTGAACTCTTGCCGGCCACCCTTGCTGCAAAGATAAACTCCCGCGGCCAGATGGAGAGCGCTGCACCGCGCGCTACGCGGGCAAAAACCGGGATGTTGAAAATTCCAATCGCTATAATTGCGTTGATTGCTCCCGGGCCGAAGACGGCCGTGATCATCACAGCAGACAAGAGTGCGGGAAAAGCAAAGACCACATCATTGGCCCGCATCAGGGTTTCATCCAGCCATCCGCCTTTTGCAGCGGCCAGACATCCAACAGGCACACCAACAGCAATGCCGATACCCACGGCAACCAGTGCCACGGCGATGGAGTTCCTCGATCCCACCATGATCATGGAGAAAATATCTCGCCCGAAATGATCTGTCCCGAATATATGCGCCGATGAAGGGCCCTGCAATCGGTTGGAAACAGGCAGGTCAGTAACCGCGTAGGGCGTCCAGAAAAACGATACGAGGGCTGCAAGCAAAATCACGGATACGATCACCGCACCTAAAAGAAAGGATTTGTTCCTCAGCGCTTTCACCAGGAAATCCCCAAGCGTCTCGCGCTCATGCAATGGCTTGTGTTCCATCATCGCCTGCGCCTCAATCTTGGATCAATGATTGCGTAGGAAAGATCCACCAGCAGGTTCACAACGATTACCGTCGCAACGAGGAGCATAACCACGCTTTCCACCACGATCAGATCACGCTGGGTGATCGCCTGAAACACAAGACGCCCGAGCCCCGGCAGGTAAAAGACGTTCTCAATGATGATTGTGCCCGCGATCAGAAATGAAAACTGCAAGCCCAGAATGGTGAGAACCGGGATCATGGCGTTCCGCATGGCGTGTGACCACAGCACGGTCCGGTTTGGCAGGCCCTTGGCACGCGCGGTCCTGATATAGTCCTCTGACAACACTTCTATGATTGCTGAGCGTGTGATGCGGGAAAGAATGGCAGCCTGGGGGAGCGCAAGTGCAATGGCAGGCAATGTGAGTGCCTTGATCGCCGGGAAGAAGCCTGCATCCCACCCCGGAAATCCACCCGCCGGAAAGAGCCGCAATCCCACAGCAAATATGTAGACGAGCAGCAGCGCAAACCAGAAGTTCGGAATTGCCACCCCCAACTGTGCCGTGCCCATGGTGACCGTGTCAGCCGCCTTGCCGCGTTTTGCTGCAGAGAACAAACCCACCGGTATGGCAATGACGGTCGAAAGAATGAGCGCGAAGATTGCAAGCGGCAGGGAAACCAGAATACGCTCACCGATCAGTTCAGAAACCGGCACGGAATAAGTGTAGGAGTTTCCCAGATCGCCAACGGCAAACCCGCTCAGCCAGTTCGTATAACGGGTGAGCAATGGATCATTGAGACCCATCTGCTCCCTGAGAGCGTTGAGTGTTTCATCCGTAGCATTGAGCCCGAGCATCAGCTGGGCCGGGTCGCCGGGGATAATCTCCAGCGTGGCAAAGACCACAATCGACGCAACAAACAGTGTTGCGATCCCGATCCCTATTCTTCTGATTGCGTAATTGAGCATTACCTTACAGACGCAAATCCCCAAAGCCCGGGCAAAACAAGAATGTCCGGGCCATTGTTAGTGTGTGGATCAATTCGCCCACTTAACCGAGGTAAGGTCATTCGCCTGCACAGGTGAATTATGCCAAAGACCTTCGATTTTTGCGTCCCAAACCCCGATCTTCGGTAGCTGGAACATGTAACCATTGACCGCATCATTGGCGATGATCGTCTGTGCCTTGCCAAACAGCTCTTTACGCTTTGCCGGGTCAGATGTGGCGTCCAACTCGCCGATGACCTTGTCAAACTCCGGATTATCATACTGGAAATAATAGTCCTTGCGCGCATAGATGCCGATGTCGTTTGGCTCTGTGTGCGAAACGATTGTCAGATCATAGTCTTTCTTTTTGAAGACCTGCTCGAGCCACTGCGCCCATTCAACCGGAATGATCTCAAGCTCAATGCCGACCTTGCGTAGTTGAGCGGCCACGACCTGTCCGCCGTCTCTGGCATAAGCAGGTGGAGGCAGTTTTAGTGTTGCCTTGAAGCCGTTCTCAAAACCTGCTTCTTTCAGCAGGGCTTTGGCTTTGTCCAGATCAAGCTCATAGGTCTTGGTGAGATCCACATAGGCTTCGTTTGCCGGAGAAAAGTGCGACCCAATAGGTGTGCCATAACCCGATCCGTTACCCAGGATGATAGCCTCCCGGTCAAGCGCATGGGCAATCGCCTGCCGTACTTTCAGATTGTCAAAAGGAGGCTGCTTGTTGTTGGTGGAAAGTATAGTTTCGCCTTCCGTTGCACCAATGACCACCTCAAATCTCGGGTCAGCCTGAATTTGTGCAAGCGCATCACCAGCCGGCATATTGGCAAATGCGTGCACATCGCCTGATAGGAGTGCAGGGATCGCAGCAGCAGCATCCGGCACAATTCGGAACTCGGCCTTTTCAAGCGAAGCTGCATCACCCCAGTAGTCCGGGTTCTTGGTGATTTTGATGGATGAACCTTTTGCCCAGGAGTCAAACTTGAACGGACCGGTTCCAACAGGATTGGCTTTATTGCCATCCGCAGATTCAGGAGCAACCATAACCGCGTCTCCCCAGCCCATATTATAAAGGAAGGAGCCTTGGGCCTGTTTCAACGTAACCTTCACGGTCTGTGGATCCACCACTTCCACACTATCGATTTGTGCGAACAACGGCTTTTGTGCGTTGGTGGAATCGTCAGCACGGGCGCGGTCCAGGGAAAATTTCACATCAGTCGCTTCGAAGTCCGAGCCATCGTGAAATTTTACACCTGATCTCAGTTTGAAAACGTAAACCTTGCCATCTTCGGTCACTTCCCAGCTTTCTGCGAGGCCCGGCTGGACCGATCCATCTGGCCCGATGCGTGTGAGCCCTTCAAAAACGTTGGCATATACAATTTCATCGATTGCTGCGGCTGCACCCGCTGTGGGATCAAGGTGGGGAGGTTCCAACACAACTCCCATCACAAGATCAGTCTTCGCCGCCAGGGCAGTTGTGATAGTTGACAGCCCAATCGTACAAGCGATCAGAAACTTCTTCATAGTTTTCATAATTTCCTCCCTGAAAAAATGTTCCTGGGATTAATCATGCATGAGTTTGAGATGCTTCACCAGTGTTTGAGTAATTATTTTGCTCAGCTGGCCATGTAATTAAATCAGAAAAACCAGTCTGTTCTGACACTTCGGTGTGCCATCTCTGAAGCCATTTGCCACGTGACAATTGTCAAAAATCCTCGCCGATTCTGAAAATCACACCCCTTTTTCGAAATCAGGGAGAGGCTTGTTTATAGCGGCGATATCAACTTTCCAATGAAATTGATGGAGAAGGATAATGATGAAACCTGCCTTTATTGCAGAACAGGGGCGACGCCCGTCTGGTGTTCTGGGTCTTGTGGTGGCGAGATTTATGGCCCACGACACCAGACGGGAAAACGATATCACACTTCAATTGCTGGATCTGGAGGCAGATGATGATGTGCTTGAAATCGGATACGGTCATGGTGAGACCCTGTCGCGCGCTTCAGAGATTGTTTACAAGGGCAGACTGTCAGGCATCGACTTTTCAGAAGTTATGCTAGCTCAGGCTAGCTTTAGAAATCGCGAACTGATCAGAAGCGGCCAATTGGATTTGCGATATGGCGACAGCAGGGAACTCTCATTCGGCTGTGAGCGGTTCGACAAGATCTTTTCAGTTCACACCATCTACTTCTGGGATGATCCTGTTGAACATCTGGAAGAAGCCTATCGGGTCATGAAACCGGGAGGATGCATTGTAATCGGATACAGATCCAGAGCGGACAGACGTGTAATGAGCGAATTCCCTGAACCCACCTACCGCTTTCCATCAGTGGAAGAAGTGGAAGTGGCACTGATGGACGCAGGGTTCAATTCGGTATTCACAAAAACCGCTCAGATCGGCAAGCGCCTTACCCACTGGACCATTGCCGGCAAGCCTGCGCATCAGACACAAGCGCACATGATGAGCTCTCCCTGCGTAAAGATCGTTGATTTGTAAACAAAATGTAAATTTATTTTAACGTTTCGCGGGTAAGAAACCGTCACGAGTTCCATGTGGAAACACATCAACAGGCCTGGGCAGAGGCAGATTGGAGCATGTTATGGCGGAAGCAATCGCGCAAAGAACTCTTTCATTCGGCATTTCAGCAATGATTGCCGCAACACTGGCCCTATTCATTTCTGTGGCGCATTTGAGCATGGGCCCATTTGAGAAACATCCACCGGTTGAGCAGACGATCGCCGAAACTGCTGTGAAGATCAAGGAAGCAGCCAAACGCGCTCTTTCTGGCGAACCAGCACCCCCGCCTGTGCAGGTGGAAGAATCAAAGTTCGATCTGGATGTATTCACCCAGGCGATGTCATTGGCGATCGCAGGGATTGCCATGATATTGGGCATTACAGCCCTGATCCGCAGGGAAAAACAACAGGCACCAGCCTATGTGGGCTTCAGTCTGGGAGCCGGTGTATTACTGGTCTTCTGGCTTCAGTGGATTGCCTTGATGATTTGCGGTGCAATTGTTCTCGCGGCCATCATGTTCATGATTGGACCGATTTTACCGTCCTAAACAAAAGCCGGGTTCAGATGGGAACCCGGTCATCATTCTCCAAAACCTCATCTGTTTTTGACGTCGCTCGCGATTAGTGATCATCCTTGACCGATACAGTTATTTCATATACGAAATAAAATACTTCGGATATGAAATAAATTATCATGCAAAAAACACCACGCATATTTTATCAACTTCAAAAAGCCCATAGCGCACTCTTTCGTGCTGCGGACAAAAGTTCCAAGGCCACATTTGGCCTCACGGTCTCCCAGCAGGCAGTGTTGTTCCTGCTTTCCCGCAAGGACGGGCAACCGATCTCCGATCTCGCCCAAACCCTTTCCATGGGTAATTCAAGCCTCACAGGGCTAGTGGACCGCATGTGTCAAAAGGGCTTTGTGCGGCGTGAAGTATTGTCATCTGACGCCCGCGTTGTTCAGATTTTCATCGAGCAGCAGGGCAGGGAGCTGATTGAAAAATCCCTGCCTGCCATCAAGAAATACAACCAGCAACTATTGGCACCCTTTAATGAAGAAGAATGGCAGGTGATTGGCCGTTTTCTGTCTCACGTATCAGACAATGCCGACGAAATCATCAATGGCCCTGAGGTTTCACAAGAGTTGGAGCGAGCAGCAGATGGATGATGTAGAAACAACAGCGGTGAAGTTTCGCTCCGAGGATGATTGGCCTTTGGAGGGTGATCTGTTTGTAGCAGGGGAACCGGAATTCGCAGTTTTCATTTCCGCCGGTACGGGCTTTCC
>CAWUJF010000112.1:0-8135 GCA_963922405.1 uncultured Hyphomicrobiales bacterium
TTGTTGAAAGCGGCCAAGGCAGACGTATCAGAGATGCGGCTATTGCTGTGGCGGGTGGTCTGGCAACTACCGCACTCGCCTACCACTACTTACTACGTGACAGCGTCGCGCCGGTAATTTCCGAGTTTCATCTGGCGAATTCCTACAAAGGAGGAGGCGGAACCAATGTGGTTAACGTCATTCTCGTCGACTTCAGGGGATTTGACACATTTGGCGAGATCATTGTTTTGGGAATTGCCGCACTGCTGATCTATGCTCTTACCGAAGCACTCTTGTCCGGACCAGTACGGGCCCGCCTTTTGAACCGGAAGATCGATGAACAGCGCGCTGGTGACAAGCATCCCATGATGATGGTTGTTCTTACCCGGGTAATAATGCCGGTTGTCTTGATGGTAGGCTTTTTCATCTTCTTGCGCGGACACAATGAGCCCGGCGGTGGCTTTATCGCGGGGCTGGTCGTCTCAATTGCGGTGGTCATGCAGTATATGGCCAGCGGGTTCCGCTGGGCATCAGCGCGGTTGAGATATCCTTACCACGGTGTGATTGGTGCAGGCGTGTTGGTAGCGGGTCTTACCGGGATCGGCTCGTGGTTTGCGGGCAAGCCATTCCTGACCACAGCATTTGAATATGTGCGGATCCCCCCATTCCAAGAATTTGAGTTAGCCACCGCGCTGATCTTTGATCTTGGTGTGTTCCTTGCTGTTGTAGGAGCGGTAATGCTGTCGCTCGAAAGTTTCTCAAGATTTTCGAAACGCAGCGACGATGTTTCATCTGAGTTTGCTATGGACATAGACCCGTCACGCGATGATCCACTCGCGATGGCTCAGCCGGTGGAAAGGAGTAAATAGTATGGAGTTTCTCGTTGCATCCGGCATCGGTGTTCTAACAGCAGGAGGATTGTATCTCGTAATGCGACTTCGAACATTTCAAGTCATTATAGGCATCGCTTTACTGACTTACGCAGTGAATGTTTTCCTGTTCTCATCAGGGCGATTGACAATCGGTGCACCATCCATCCTGCGAGATGATGTGACGAACTATGCTGATCCACTGCCTCAAGCGCTTGTGTTGACGGCCATCGTTATATCTTTTGGCATGACGGCTGTGGTCGTGATGATCGCACTTGGAGCTTATCTCGGCTCTGATGATGATCATGTGGATGATCCAACAAACGAAACTGACAACAAACCTGGCGAGCCGACATGACCCATTGGATTATTGCCCCGATCGTGCTCCCAGCCATTCTTGCGCCATTCATAATCCTGGCAGCAAGGTACCATATTGGCATTCAACGAGTGTTCTCAGTTGCCGGAGTATTGGCGCTCATCGTTATTTCAGCCGGGCTTGCCTGGGATGCTTCCGATGGTTCGGTAAAACTCTACCAGTTGGGTGACTGGGCATCGCCATTCGGGATAGGCCTTGTTGCCGACAGGCTGTCCACTGCGATGGTGTTGCTGACATCTGTTCTGGCATTTTTTGTTTTGCTCTTTGTTATTGGAAGTGGTTGGGATGAACGGGGGCGTCACTTCCATTCATTGTATCAGTTCCAACTGATGGGCATTACCGGTGCCTTCCTGACAGGTGATCTGTTTAATCTTTTTGTGTTCTTTGAAATTTTGCTCATCGCTTCCTACGGATTGATGATCCATTCCGGAGGTAATCTAAGACTGCGCGCGGGCGTGCAGTATGTTTTGTTCAACCTATTGGGTTCCACGCTTTTCCTGTTCGCACTGGGTGCGATTTATGCAGAAACCGGTACGCTTAACATGGCTGATCTGGCCAACCGGGTTACACTTATTGATGAGAATGCAAGTGTTGGTATTCGAATTGCCGCCGTTTTGCTCTTGCTCGTGTTTGCAATAAAGGCAGCGCTGGCACCGTTACATTTCTGGCTTCCGTCCAGTTATGCAGAGGCTCCTGCGCCTGTGGCAGCACTGTTTGCAATTATGACAAAAGTGGGCGCTTATTCTATTATCCGTGTTTATACAATGGTTTTCCCAACCGATCTTGAGGTCACTGCGGGCTTACACAGTTCATGGTTATTGCCTGCCGCACTGTTATCGTTGGTAATCGGTACAATTGGTGTTTTGGGAGCACGAAGCCTCGACCGTCTGGTCGCTTTCTCCGTTATCGGTTCGATGGGGATGGTGATGATAGCGGTGTCAAAGTTTACTGAAGACAGTATAGCGGCAGCTCTTTATTACATGGTCCATTCGACACTAGCTGCAGCTGCCCTGTTCCTGATTGTTGACCTTGTCCGTTCTGGACGGAACAACCTTACATTAACGCTGGCTCCACCAATTCCCCGTGATGCATTGACGGCTGCACTGTTCTTCGTGGCAGCAATTGCAATGACGGGCTTGCCTCCCCTTTCAGGATTTGTTGGCAAACTGTTAGTTCTCGAGGCCGCTTTCTCAACTCCCTATGTTGTGTGGACCTGGGCATTTGTTTTGACCGCCAGCCTGGTGAGCGTAGTGGGTTTTGCACGTGCTGGAAGTGTGATATTTTGGAAGGCCAAAAATACCGAGCATGTGGAAGAAACAGAAGAGCGGAGCTCATCCACTGCCCTCTCCTTTGTCGCTGTTGGTGGATTGTTGACCCTGTTGGTTGGCCACACAGTTTTTGCTGGCCCTATTTACGACTATATGACCGCAACCTCAGTGCAACTCTTTGCTCCGGATGACTATATTTCGACGGTATTGGATACTCCCGGTAAAATGAGTCCAACAAAGGAAGGCAATTGAGATGAGTAAGGCAGTCAACTGGCTTTTTCCTCACCCGTTTCTGACCATCTTGTTGGTGGTTGTCTGGATATTGCTGCAAAATCAGGTTTCAGCCGGAATGGTTGTTTTCGGTCTCATTCTCGGAATCATCATTCCTCGGATCACTGCTGTATGGTGGCCGGACAAACCGCAGCGTTTGAGGATAGGAAAACTGTTTGTCTATATGATCATCGTCCTGTGGGACATTATCGTTGCCAATATTGAAGTGGGCTGGATTGTCGTCACGAAACCCAATTCAAAACTCCGCTCCGCTTGGGTCGTTGTTCCTCTTGATCTTAAAACGCCGGAAGCAATTTCGATGTTGGCTGGAACCGTAACACTGACACCTGGTACGATTTCTGCTGATCTTTCGGACGGTGGTCGTTGTCTATTGGTACATGCGCTTGACACAGACAATGTGGAAGCAGTGCGTGATCAGATCAAACAGCGTTATGAACGCAGGTTAATGGAGATTTTTGCATGAACTTTGCCGAAGATTTCATGAATGGCGCCTTTATATTTGCATTCGTTATTCTCGCACTGGCCCAGTTGATGGCCACGATACGCCTGATAATAGGTCCGGGTTCTTCAGATCGGATTCTTGCTCTCGACACTATGTTTGTAAATGCAATCGGGCTGATTGTATTGCTAGGCGTCTGGCAGGGTACGCGGATTTATTTTGAAGTTTCGTTACTGATTGCAATGTTCGGTTTTGTATCAACAGTTGCCTATGCGCGGTTCATACTTCGAAGGGATATCATTGAATGACTATTGAACTGATCGCCCATTATGCAATCGCCTTTTGCGTTATCATAGGTGCCATATTTATTCTGGTGGGAGCAATCGGCCTGATGAAATTCAGTGACCCGATGGCGAGATTGCACGCACCAACAAAAGTCGGAACTCTGGGTGTGGGCGCGCTGCTTTTGGGATCAATGATCCACTCTGACATTTTTGGTGAAGGATGGTCCATGCACGAGGTGCTGATCATGGCATTCCTGTTCGTCACAGCACCTATCTCTGCAAATTTCATGGCAAAGGTAAGTTTGCATATTCGTTCCTGTGAAGCACCACCGGAGCCAACCGATGATAACAACTGGTCCACGCTTCATACAGATGCTGAGCAAGAGCAGAAATCTGAGCTAGTGGAAAAAATGTAACAAGCAGGATCAATTGTATTCCTGCGGATCTGGCTGACAGGTTTGTCACCATTATGAACCGTATAATTACTGTGACCGGTCTGTTTGCATCATCAACTTTTGTTCCAGTAATTTGCTGGTGAATGGGTGCGGGAACAAGCGTGTGGATGTGACAGCATAAAAGTCTTCAGTAATGCCCAGATCATAGGGTGCCTCCACAACCAGACCGGATCTGATTTCATCAGCCAACACAACCGCAGGAGACAGTGCGACTCCAAAACCTGCCCGGGTTAACAATCTGACCATTGCCATATCATCCACTTCCGCAGATATGTTCGGTGTTAGTCCATGTTGCGAAACCAGGCGTGAGAGACCAGTTCGAATCGGATTATCACTGGGTACGATAAGCGGAACCTGCTCGATTATCTCACTTAAGTCCTTGTTGTCGATGAGGCTTGGCTTTCCTATCAACGTTACTGATTGTCGATTGATCAGACGTGCCTCAAATTCAGGATCTGCCAATTGTTCCGGTGGTTCTGTTGTCAGCACAAGGTCCAAGGCAAGTGCCGATAATTCCCGGTATAATGTATCCAGATCGCCAGACTTGAGCACAAATCGAGTTGTCTGGTTTGATAGCATTGGCTCGAGAAATTGAAGCTGAAAATTGCGCGACAAAGTAGACAACGCTCCTATTCGCAAGGGCGCATTCTCAACACTTCTTCGTTGAAGCGTCTCTATAAGATCATCGCCTGCAGCAAAAATCTTCTTAGCGTGATCCAGAGCTATCTTTCCGGCTTCGGTCAATTTCAAGTTCCTGCCAGCCCGATCAAACAGATTATGACCGATCCTGGCTTCTAACTGCTTGATCTGTATTGATAATGCAGACTGAGAGATATTAAGGCGGTTAGCTGCCCGAGTGAGATTTCCCTCCAGTGCAACTTCCTGGAAATAGCGTAGATGATTGTAGTTTAACTGCATAACAAATCATTTATAAAATAGAACGTAACTTGAGAAAAGATATATTTTATTTCGTTTCTAGAAAAGTCTATCTAAATGAAAAATTGAGAAAGAAAGAAGATATGGAATTCATTTCTGAGATAGCGGCAACCCTGATTCAGCAGTTTCAACAACCCACATTAGCGTTTCTAATCGGAGGGATGGCGTTGGCTGCATTTGGCAGCAAGTTCGAGATCCCTGCCCCGGTTTATAAATTCATAGTGGTGCTGTTGCTGCTCAAAGTTGGATTGAGCGCTGGTATTTCTGTCCGCGAAACCAATCTAACTCAGTTGGCTGTGCCAGCGATGCTGGCCGCTGCAAGCGGTGTGTTGATCGTCTTTATCGGCAGTGCAACGCTGGCACAGTGGCGCAATGTTAATCGTATGGATGCGATGGCAACTGCTGGTCTTTTCGGAGCTGTTTCTGCTTCATCACTGGCTGCAGGAATGGCAATTCTAGATGGAAAAGGTATCTCGTACGAAGGTTTTATCGGCGCACTTTATCCCTTCATGGATGTTGCTGCACTGCTGACCGCAATTGTGCTGGCAAGGCTGTCTGCCACACCTGCCCTTTCGGTACATTCGGCATCTTCAACAGCTGTTCTAACCGGGCAGCAAACCGGGCCGGGTAAAATCGACTGGGGTATGATCAAATCTATCTTGATTGACACCATTAGGAGCCCTGCAATTTCAGCTCTTTTGCTAGGACTTTTGCTTGGTGTGTTCACCCAGCCAGATGCGATTTTCGAAAGCTTTTATCAGCCATTGTTTAAAGGCCTGCTCTCTATTCTGATGCTGATCATGGGAATGGAAGCCTGGTCCCGCCTTTCAGAAATGCGGAAGGTAGCACACGCTTACGTTCTGTATGGACTTGCCGCACCACTGGTACATGGATTGATCGGATTTGCCGCTGGAGTTCTTGCCCATGAACTTACCGGGTTTTCGCAAGGTGGTGTAATTCTGTTAGCAGTTATGGCTGCATCCAGCTCAGACATTTCCGGACCACCCACCTTGCGTGGCGCAATACCTGAAGCCAACCCGTCGGCTTATGTGGGCACCTCAACCGGGGTGGGAACTCCGGTAGCTATATTAAGTATTCCACTCTGGATTTGGCTTGCTGAAATAATCTTTGGTTAGTGATAAGCGGCAAACGAAGCAATAACAGACAATGGATTATTCAGGCTTTCATACTGCCTTTATTGCCAATTTACTCCACTCAGCCGAGGTGTATATTTCAGTTATTGGGATGTTGCTGTACTCTTAATTTAAATTTTTGAAGGATATAATCATGAATGAACAAATTGTTTCCAGAACGGCCCTTGTTACCGGAGGAACCAGGGGGATTGGTCGCGGTATATGTGAGTTGCTGAAAGAGCGCGGGTACAATGTGATTGCCGGTTATGCGGGCAATGAGCAAAAGGCCAAGCAATTTACGGAAGAAACAGGCATACCGGCTCATCGGTGGGATGTGGCAAACTTCGAACAGTGTCATTCAGCGGTAGAGGAAATCACTAAAGATCATGGTGCAGTAACAGTGCTCGTCAACAATGCCGGGATTACGCGCGATGGTACACTGCGAAAAATGAGTTACGAAAACTGGATGGATGTTATCCAAACCAATTTGACCTCAATCTTCAATATGTCAAAAGCATGCTGGGAAGGAATGATGGCGGAAAACTTTGGCCGCATCGTCAACATCTCCTCCATTAATGGTCAAGCTGGTCAGTACGGACAGGTAAACTATTGCGCCGCGAAAGCCGGCGCTATCGGTATGACCAAGGCTATGGCAAAAGAGGGTGCACGCAATGGCATCACAGTCAATGCCGTGGCGCCGGGCTATGTTGCAACCGATATGGTAGCGGCAGTCCCGGAAAATGTTCTGGAAAAAATCGTTGGGACCGTTCCGGTCGGAAGATTGGGTGACCCGCTTGAGATCGCACGAGCCGTATGGTTTCTGGTACGGGAAGACTCAAAATTTATTACTGGCTCAACAATATCCATCAACGGTGGCCAGCATATGTACTAGAGTGGATTATTTTTGCCGTTTGGCAGATTTCTCTATGAAGCCCAGCACTTCCGGCCTGATCTGGTTGTGCCAGGCTTTGCCGGAAAAAATTCCATAGTGCCCTGCGTCAGGTTCAAGATGATACGCCTTTAATGTGTCCGGAAGATTTGAAAGCAAATCCAAAGCTGCTTTGCACTGGCCGGGAGCGGCAATATCATCCCTTCCACCTTCGACGACCTTTACAGGTGTGTTGTCCAGAGCTGTAAGATCCACATGCTTGCCACGTAAATGAAAAGTGTTCCTGGCTATTTCCCTGTTCTTGAAAATGCGCTCTACCGTGGAAAGGTAGAACTCTGCAGGCATGTCCATGACTGCGAGATATTCATCATAAAATGTGTTGTGCCGGTCGTAATCGGTGGCTTCGCCTTTGGCGACATTTGAAATCTGGTCTGCAAATGCCTTGAAATGCGTGTTCCAATTCATTGCCATAAATGATGCCAACTGAACAGCACCAGGATAAACCAGCCGCCCTTCTCCCGGAAGACCGGCGCGAACCCTCTGAATGACTGTATTTTCCAATTCGCCCATGGATACCTTGTGGCCAAAATCCGTGACCTCTGTTGGATTTGCATCCGGATCCACAGGCCCACCGATCAATGTCAGTGATAAGGGGAGGAAGCTCGGATCATCTTGAGCAAGCCATGCAGTAGCTACCAGAGTTAGCGGAACCGGTTGACAAACCGGCACCACATGAATTTCCGGACCCAGTTCGCGGATCCAATCAACTACGTATTCTGTGTAATCTTCCACATCAAAACTGCCAGCAGCAGGAGCAACATTGCGGGCGTTGCGCCAGTCCGTAATGAATACATCACAATCCGGCAAAAGGCTGGTCACGGTGTTACGCAGCAATGTTGCGTAATGGCCTGACATTGGCGCTATCAGCAATATGCGGGGTCTTTTCTCACCATTACTTTTGACTTTTTTGCGATTGGTATGAAACTCCAGCAAACGACAAAACGGTTTTTCGGCAACTGTTCTGATCTCAACCAGATAGTCTTTTTCCTCTGAGACAACCGAATCAATACCCCAATCAGGTCTCGTTGATATGCGGTCCATTGTCCGCTCGGTCACTTCTCCCCATGCGGAGAAAATAGACGGTAAAGTACCCGGAAACATGCCAAATACCGGCTGTCCCCAGAAAGTCTGTGCAGTGGCTCCAAGCCATTTGCTG
>CAWUJF010000113.1:0-8083 GCA_963922405.1 uncultured Hyphomicrobiales bacterium
AGCTTAAAGGTAAGAAAATGCGCTTCTTCGGACTTGGCGCTAAAGTCATGCAGAAGCTTGGTGTTGATACACAGTTGCTTGCTGCAGCTGACATCTATCCGGCACTTGAGCGCGGTACAATTGATGCTACCGAATTCTCACAGCCTGCGATCGACCTGAACCTTGGTTTCTATCAGGTTGCTAAGCACTACTACTTCCCGGGCTGGCACCAGCAGTCAACAACATTCGAGTTGATGATCAACAAAGCTAAATGGGATGCAATGTCTGAGCAGCAACAAGCTCTTATCACTCAAGTCTGCCGTGCGAACTACGCAATGGGCATGGCTGAAGGTGAAGCAATCCAGGGTAAAGCTCTTGCTGAACTGGAGTCAAAAGGCGTAACAATCCACCGTTGGCCTCAAGAAGTCCTCGACCAGTTGAAAGGTACTTGGGAAGAAGTGGCTGCAGAAATCGCTGCTGAAGACGAGTCCTTCAAGGAAGCATGGGAATCACTCAACGCATTCCGCGCGGAATACAGCCGCTGGGGTGACCTGGGATACCTGAAGTAAGTTTCTGATTATAAAAAACTATCGAGCCCCGCCGTGAAAACGACGGGGCTTTTGTAACCTTGAATTGATCAAGCTTATCTTTTTTAGAAAGACAACGCTGATCAGATGAAGTAGGTTAACCGGTTAGTGGTTATGAGTAGGAGGGGGACCCCAGATGCGATCATTGTTGGGAGTCAGTGATTTTATAGACAAGATATTGAGCTTCATTGCCAATATCGGAGCATGGCTAGGCCTGCTTCTCGTATTGGTAGTTTGCTACGATGTATCAAGCAGATATTTTGGTGTTCCAAAACCATGGGGTTTGAATTCTACACAAGTTCAGGAATTTGAATATTGGTTACACACCTTCCTGTTTGCACTTGTTATGGGATTTGCATACACCAAACAGGCGCATGTTCGAATAGACCTGTTAAGAGAGCAATGTAGCTCAAGAGTGAAATTCATAATTGAGTCTCTTGGCATCGTTTGTTTCCTGATGACCTATGCTGTCATGGGCATCATTTATTCTTATTCATATGCCTACACATCTTTCCTGGAAGGCGAAGTATCCAAATCTACAATCGGTCTTTCAAACATCTGGATATTGAAATCCATGATACCCACAATGTTTGCCCTGATTTTTCTTGCTGGGCTTTCCAACCTTATAAAATGCATTGCTGGTTTAACCGGTGATCTTCCAAAAGAGCGCTACCATGAAGCTCTGGGAGGAGATCACTCATGACTATTGTTGAACTACTCCCGGTGCTGATGTTCGCAGCACTTGCGGTGCTGCTTTTTTCCGGCTTTCCAGTGGCCTTTACCCTTGGTGGTATCGGACTTGGCTTCGGTGTCATTGGCCTACTTTTGGATGATTGGGCGTTCTCTTGGGCGCAATTCGGGACCATTCCTTCACGTATTTTTGGCGGTATTGCCGAGAACCTTATTTTGACGGCTATCCCCATGTTCATATTCATGGGGACGATGTTGGAGAAATCGGGTGTTGCACGTGATTTGTTGAATTGTCTGCAGGTTTTGTTACGACGCGTACCTGGCGGCCTGGCGTTGGCTGTTACCCTGATGGGGACAATTCTTGCAGCCACAACAGGTATCATTGGTGCGTCCGTTGTGATGATGTCACTGCTTGCGTTGCCGGTAATGATGCAACGTGGCTACGCACCGACCCTTTCAACCGGATCGGTGGCAGCTTCTGGTACACTAGGGATTCTTATTCCTCCATCGATCATGCTTGTGATCATGGCGGATCTTCTAAGCCGCTCACTTGGCAACCTGTTTGTGGCGGCTGTTATTCCGGGCTTTATGCTATCTGCAATGTACCTGGTTTATATCGTTACGATTTGTACGATTAATCCAAAGCTGGCACCAAAGCTCCCAACCAATCTGGGGCCGCAGTCAATTGGTGGTTACATCGTCATGCTGCTGCGTTCTTTCGTGCCGCCGGTTTTCTTGATTGCTTGTGTCCTGGGTTCAATCCTAGGTGGACTTGCAACACCAACCGAAGCTGCCGGCGTTGGCGCTATGGGTGCTGTTATCCTGGCCTTTATCAATCTGGTCGTTCTTCCGTCACTTGGCGTTCCCGAATTCCACTTTGAGGGTGAAGCTACCATTGATATGGGTGATGAAGAAACCGGAAAAGGTTTCTTTTCCGACTTGCGTAACTTTATGAAGACGCTGCATGAGACCGTGCTGCGTACTGCGCTTACAAACGGCATGCTGTTTGGTATCTTTGTCGGCGCGACAATCTTCTCATATGTGTTCCGCGCTCTTGGCGGTGATGCTTTGGTGGAAGGCTTCATTGAGCATCTTGGGTTGGGCCCTTGGGGCTTACTGTTCATGCTAATGGCTATCACGTTCTTCCTTGGCTTCTTCTTCGACTGGATCGAAATCACGCTCATTGTGCTCCCGGTATTTGCACCGATCATTGCAGGGCTGGACTTCGGTGATCATGTGGCCAAGATCGAAGTCACCTACTGGTTTGCGATTCTGTTGGCTGTGAACCTACAAACCTCCTTCCTCACGCCACCCTTTGGGTTTGCGTTGTTCTACATGAAAGCAGTGGCACCACCTGAGGTGAAAATCCAGCAAATCTATTTGGGTATTATTCCATTTGTAATCATTCAGCTCTGTGCATTGGGCCTAGTGATGGCATTTCCGGAACTGGCTCTGTGGTTGCCAAGAGTACTGCTCGGCACTTAAAGTCAAATTTCTTCGCGGTGGCACTTTCAGGTGAGAAGTGTCACCTGCTTTTTGTGGAGGAAACTGACATATGCGTATGGAAGACAAGATCGCCATAGTTACCGGAGGAGCTTCCGGTTTTGGTGCTGGCATAGTAGAGAAATTTGTCGCAGAAGGCGCCCGGGTCATGATCGCTGACCTGAACTTTGACGGTGCAAAATCAATGTCAGAAAGCTTGGGCCAGCAAACCAGTGCATGCAAGGTTGACGTTTCCAAAGCTGAAGACGTGGCAGCTATGACCAAAAACACGATGGATACGTTCGGTCGAGTAGATATTCTTGTAAACAATGCCGGGATCACTCATTTACCAACACCCATGGAAGATGTGAGTGAAGATGAATTCGACAGAGTATTGGCAGTAAATGTGAAGTCCATTTACTTAACAGCCAAACACATCGTCCCAATCATGAAATCTCAAAAGTCAGGCAACATCTTGAACATCTCATCCACGGCAGGTCTGAGCCCTAGACCAAAATTAAACTGGTATAACGCCACAAAAGGCTGGGTAAATACCGCCACCAAAACCATGGCAGTTGAACTGGCACCTGACGGAATTCGGGTAAATGCACTAAACCCGGTTGCAGGTGAAACCCCGCTGCTTAAAAGTTTTCTGGGAGAAGATACACCGGAAATGAGAGCTAAATTTCTCTCAACCATTCCACTGGGACGCTTCTCAACACCGGAGGATCTCGGAAATGCTGCCTGTAACCTATGTTCGGATGAATCCAGCATGATCACAGGCGTATGTCTGCAAGTGGACGGCGGACGCTGTATTTGACGGATATTAAATGTCGCGCTGTGCTAGACGTTGCTCGCTGACTGCACTCCAGCTTTGTCGTTTCTTCATGTCATGGATGTTCTGCTCAATAAATACCATGTGATCTGCGGCTGCCTTACTTGCCAATTCCGGATCGCCATCCAGAACAGCATCACAAATTGTAAGATGCTGTTCCAATAACTTGCTCCGGTTTCCTGATTTTTCGTATATGACCTTCCGGTTTAAGAATACGTCATCCGAGAACAGTTTATAGCAGGACCGCATGGTGTGAACGAAAATGATGTTGTGCGTGCATTCGCATATTGTCGTATGTAGTTCCACATCTAGCCTGGCTTCGCGTTCAGTATCACGTGCTTCGTGCGCAACCAGCATTTCATCCCTGATTTTCTTCAGCAAACTCTTGTCTGCGGCAGTTGCGCGTTGAGCGGCCATTGCAGACGTAACACTTTCCATCTCCTTGCGATATTCGAGATAGTCAATCTTCGCCTTTGTATTGCGACCAATCAATTCCACAACTGGTTCAGCAAAGATGGTTCCGATAATATTTGCAACATAAGTTCCACCACCCGGTCTCACATCGATCAGACCTCGTCCTTCTAGAGACGCGAGCGCAGATCTAAGAATAGGGCGTGACACGTTGAGGGATTTTGACAACTCTCTTTCGCTTGGCAATTTATCGCCAACACGCAACACGCCTTCAAGTATCAGGTTTTCAACCTGATTTTCCACTTCAAGTGCGATCGTACTATGTTCAATTGGCGTAAATATCATGAAGAATTCCAATTCAATTACAAACAAGATTAAGCTCTGCGGGCTTCTTTGGTCAAATTAATTGTCCAGACATAGTGAATTCAGAAGACCAAAGAAGCTAAGTGAAAACGAACAGGAAAATTAATCTCGTTTGTTTTGGTGAAAAGCTTTATTTTTGGCTCTCAAATTGGTAAAAAGTTTTTACCAAAAGCTATGCGGTATATGCTGACATCTCGATATGTCGACTTGCCGTTAGAAATTCACTATCAAGAATGACGGCACGCGATAAAGCGAATGAACAGTTGCTCATGTTTCAAAACTGCTTACTCTATAAAATCAACTCAACCCGAGAACTGATACCGATATCGTCCAAAGTATCAAACATTACTCTCTGAGATGGCGTATAAGGCATGCAAACCAATTTCTCAATTTCACAACTCTCAGATCCCAACATAGCAGAAGCAGACAAGATTTTGCGGAACTGCGTTCATTGCGGATTTTGCACTGCTACCTGTCCCACATATGTAACTCTGGGCAATGAACTGGATTCCCCGAGAGGTCGAATTTATTTGATCAAGGATATGCTTGAAAATGACCGGCCTGCTGACGAGCAGATCACCACGCACATAGATAGATGCTTGTCATGTCTCGCCTGTACTACAACTTGTCCATCCGGCGTCGATTATATGCATCTGGTCGACTATGCACGCGTCAAGATTGAAGAGGAAAACAAACGCCCATTTATTACTCGTGCGATCCGGAATGTGTTGTCGGTAATTTTGCCTTATCGGGAGCGATTTAAACTAGCAACGCGTTTAGCTGTATTAGGCAAACCAGTAGCGCCACTACTGGAAAAAATAGACGGTTTAAAGCCGGTAGCAGCAATGTTACGTCTCGCACCATCATCCTTGCCATCAGCAAACGAATTTGTGAATCCAGGGGAATTCAAAGCGTCTTCGCCAAGTGGAAAGCGTGTAACCATGCTGACCGGTTGTGCGCAGCCCGTATTGGACTCGGGAATAAACAAAGCAACGATTGAGTTGCTTAATCGGCTTGGAACAGATGTGGTTTTGCCACCGGGTGAAGCATGTTGCGGATCTCTTGTTCACCATATGGGTCGCGAAGCTCAAGCACATGACGCAGCCAAACATATGGTAAGCATCTGGCATGATGAAATGGAGAGGAATGGCCTCGATGCGATTATCATCACAACATCGGGTTGTGGCACGACAGTTAAAGATTATGGGCATATCCTGAGACACGATCCTGAGTGGGCGGAAAAAGCTCAGCGTGTTTCATCCATCGTCATGGATATATCTGAATATCTTTCAAGCTTAGACCTTCCAGACCCGAGCAATGCAATCAAACTCCGCGTTGCCTATCACTCTGCTTGTTCATTACAACACGGTCAAAAAATCAAACTCCAGCCAAAGAAACTTTTAGCTGCTGCCGGTTTCGATGTGGCAGAAGCAGCTGAGGCTCATCTTTGTTGTGGTTCTGCCGGCACTTACAATATTATGCAGCCAGAGATAGCAAACCAGCTAAAGGAAAGAAAAGTCCGTAACATTGAAGCAGTGAAGCCTGATCTAATCGCTGCGGGCAATATTGGTTGTTTGACACAAATCGGCAGTGGTACGGAAATTCCTGTTATTCATACTGTTAAACTTTTGAACTGGGCCTTCGGCGGCAATCGTCCTGCGGAATTGGATAAGTTGTTTGATTAACCGCTTGATCTGATATCCAATCTCATGACAACATAAACGCCGGTTAAACAATAACCATCTTCCTCAAATTGAAGGCGCGCTCCATATGCGAAATGAATTATCCCTGCGCGCAGTTCTAATCATGATTACGGGCATGATGTTCATCCCGCTAGGTGACGCAGCGGGTAAACTATTGCTCCAAAATCATTCAGTTGCCCCGATCTTCGTAGCTTGGGCGAGATTTCTCACCGGTGTCATATTTATCTACTGCATATATATGGGGAGGGGGTTCTCATTCGGGATCCTGCTTAACTGGAGAGTATGGTTACGCGGCATACTAATCACAGGTGCTATTTCCAGCATCCTGACGGCATTACAGACAGAGCCTCTGGTGGATGTGTTTGCAGCGTTTTTTGTTGGACCTATAGTAGCTTATTTTGGAGCCTACATATTTTTGAAGGAAGGAGTGACGAAGCTTAGGACATTTCTCTTGCTTATCGGGTTTTGCGGAACGATGTTGGTCATCAAACCGACCATTAATTTCAGTGTAGGAATTGGGTTTGCCTTGTTTTCTGGCTGTTGCTATGGCGCATTTCTTGTGGCAACACGCTGGCTTTCTGAATTATGTAATGCACGTACATTATTAATATCACACCTTTTTATAGGAACATTATTCATGTCAGCACCCGCCATGAACCAGGTGCCGGATTTAACCGATGTGGATATCATTATCCTGCTGTTATGGAGCGGAATTGCATCGACAATTGGTAATTTTCTGCTTGTAGTGGCAAATAAGATGGCTGATGCATCCCGTTTGGCACCTCTGGTATAAACACAGTTATTATCTGCTACAGTCCTTGGCGTAGTGATTTTTGCTGACTATCCAGATTGGATTGGAATTGCAGGTTTGCTACTTCTGTTTCTATCAGGTCTCGCACCTCTATTTGTTCCTGAAAGGTCATCCAAATGAGTACCGCTTCGATGAATATTCCGTTTCTCTCAGAACAGGCACTTGAAGCACTGAATTTGAGTGTAGATGAAATCATTGAAAGCATAGAGAAATTGATACTGGGCGCTGAAAAGAACACGGTCTGGAGTGCTCCAAAAGCCGTGATCATGCCGCCTGATGGTCGCTATATGATGGCCGCACTAGCTGCAATGGATGGGCCTTCACATTTGGCAGTCAAAACTGTTGTTCTCAACCCAGAGAACCCGGATAGGGGGCTTCCACAAATAAATGGACTGGTGACGATGCTTGACAGTTCCAGTGGCCTACCAGTGGCCATATTGGACGGAAACTGGATCACTGCGGTCAGAACGGCAGGTCTGAGCGCAACAGCTGCAAAACATCTGGCGAACAAAGATGCCTCATCCATCGGTTTTGTTGGCTGCGGTGTGCAAGCAAGAAGTCATATGGAGACTTTCATGAAAATGTTTCCGATTAAATCTGCAAAGTATTTTGGGCGCGGCAAACCCAATATTGAAAAACTGGAGGCTCTCTGTTCGGAACTAGGGGTTTCTGTAGAGGCAGCAGAGAGCGGGCAGGAGGCCATTGAAGACGTAGATATCGTGGTGACATCAATTACGGCTACCGGCGGCCCTGAACCCTTTTTAGACGCTCAAGGTCTTAAAATAGGAGCATTCGCCGCAATCACTGATCTTGGCGTTCCATGGATCAAAGACAGCTTCCAGCATGTGGATAATGTCGTAATTGACGACGTTGCCCAGGAGATGTCCTTACCTAACAAATTGTGTAACCCCGATCTTATTTCAGGTGACATATCTGAACTGGTTACAGGTAAATTGAGTGTCGGCGAAACTCAGACTGGCAGGAATGTATTTCTTTTTAGGGGACACGCTCTTGGGGATTTGGCCCTGTCATCACTGGCCTTGACGCGCTTCCAAAGTCAGTGACGCGTTTAGCCCAGTTTGCTTAGGACGCTAGTTTGTCCTCGCTCTTGTTAGCTCGGCTAATATTCTCCAGGAAAAGATTCTCATCGTAATCGTTGATGAATTTTATCAGTGTCAACGGGGGAACAGCCTTTGAAATCAGGAAACCCTGCGCTTCATCA
>CAWUJF010000114.1:0-8077 GCA_963922405.1 uncultured Hyphomicrobiales bacterium
TTGCTGCGCGATCTTGGCCTGCCAGTCGACCGTTCAACACTGGGGGCGCCGTTGCTTCATCCTATAGCGCAGTCTTCATTCTGCGCTTGGGATCCTGAAAACGGACTCTCGCAGAACTTTTTGATTTGGGACGAAGCAGGGCTTTCACAGCTCAAGAACAGCCCAATGTATGCAATCTATAAGATGGGGGAGGACACCGACTGGTACCTCGACAGCGATGAAGCTGCCAAAAGATTTTCTGTTGGGCCTGGTTTGCGGGAAGCGGGTTTCACGCATTATCTGGCCTTTGCCTTGCCGTTTGCCGATGGGAGTTTCAAAGCACTTACAGTGCAAACAAAACAAGCGGAAGGTTTCTCCTCCGATCAGATTTCATTTCTGAAATCCATTATCGTGACAATCGCGGCAGCAGCAGAACATCATATTCAAAGAGCACTTTCAGAAACCTTGATGAACACTTTTGTAGGTGAACGTGCCGGTACTAAGGTCCTTGATGGACAGGTGCATCGAGGTGATGGAGAATTCATCCAGGCTGTTATCTGGATGTGTGATCTAAGAGGGTTCACCAGTTTCGCAGCATCTCGCGAGCCCAACGAATTGCTGGAAGCTTTAAATGTTTATTTTGATGCTGTTTCTGATGCAATCATGAGTGAAGGTGGGGAGGTTCTGAAGTTCATCGGAGATGCTGTATTGGGGATCTTCCCTGTTTTGGAGGATGATAGCCGGGCAATTTCTAACGCCGAAAAAGCAATTGAAAAGGTTCTGGCTAAAAGAGAAGAAGATACTTGGCCGCAGGGTTTGGAATTCGGGATCGGGTTGCACGTCGGTGAGGTGTTTTACGGTAATATTGGCGGAAAAACCCGATTGGATTTCACGGTAATCGGTCAGACGGTGAATTTGGTTAGTCGCATTGAAGCACTTTGCCGAGAATTCGATCGCCCGGTTATCGTGAGTGAAGAAATTGCTTCTCGTTCATCTCGTTCATATGAATTGATGGGCGAGCGGCTATTGAAAGGTTTCAAGGATCCTGTCGCTGTCTATGCTGATTTGTAAACATAACAGTCTATTATGAACTATTTGTTGTGAAATTGATGATAGAATCAGCAAAATTTGATTCGAGCTGGGAGTGATAGGAAATTATCACGCAACACAAATATGGGCGGTAAATCTCAACAAGCTGAATCATTCGATATCAATTCCATCGATTCCGGGTTTATTGATAATCCGTATCCCACCCTAGAAGTCCTGAGAGAAAACGACCCCGTACATTGGAACCCAGATGGGTCGCTTTTTTTAACGCGTTATCGCGATATTCAGAAAGTCTACCAAGACAGGAGCATGATTTCCGATAAGAGAGAGATTTTCTCAAAGAAGTTCGGTGATAGTGCGCTCTACAACCACCATACCACCAGCTTGGTTTTCAACGATCCGCCATATCACACAACAGTCCGCAAATTACTGACCGGTGCTTTCACACCTCGAAAACTCGCAGAAATGGAACCGCTGATCGAGGAGATAGTAGACAAGCTCCTTGATGAACTTGAGGATAAGCGCGAGTTTGATTTCGTATCAGAGTTTGCCATGCGTCTGCCTACAGAAATCATCTCTTTCATGCTTGGGGTTCCAGAAGCCTATCGTGAGAAACTCAGAGGATACTCACTTTCTATTCTCGGTGCTTTGGACGCGGTAGTCTCTCAAGAGCAACTTGAAAATGGGAACGAAGCAGTTGTCGAATTTGGCCAACTTTTGGACGAGTTGATAGAGCACCGCAGAAAAAATCCTGATGAAGCGAGACAGGGTGAAGTGCTCCAGTCTCTGATCTTTGGTGAGTATGAAGGCAATAGGCTTAACCAAAATGAACTCATACAGAATTGTATTTTTCTTCTAAACGCCGGTCACGAGACCACTACAAGTCTGATGGCAAACGGCGTTGGCATTTTATTGTTAGAACCCGAGCAGTTCAGGGTTTTGGTCGAAAAACCTGAATTTATAGATAGCGCTGTCGAGGAAATTCTCCGATATGAAAGCCCGTTACAGATCGGCAATCGGCTCACACCCGATGATATGGAATTCAGTGGCGTTAGAGTACCGGCAGGCACTTATATTCATACTTCCATCGCTTCTGCAAATCGTGATCCTGAGATTTTTGGCAAGCCCGAAGAGTTTAACGTCACTCGCAGGAATAACAGGCATTTGGCATTTATAACCGGCATTCATGTGTGTCTTGGTGCAACACTTGCCCGATACGAAGGGCGCATCGCCTTTGGGAAACTGATTTCCAGATTTCCAAATTTAAGTGCAAACGGCCCGGCAGAACGATTACCATTAGCAAGGTTCAGAGGCTTTGTCCGTTTGCCTGTTTCAATCTGAAAATATGATGCAACAGACCCTAGTTGAGTACAAAGCCCAAATAGTCATCTTCTTTGGCATCCACCACACCCGTTATCAGCAGTGTTTCGAGAATTGAGCTCTCTGCGTTGTCTACGGCGGACTTTACTGCCTGAGTAAGTTCCGGAACAAGATGTGCATTGGCTTTTGAAGTGATGAGGGGGAGGCCAGGTTTTGACCGGGAATTTCCCAATACCACAATGTTGGAAACCGCTTCTGTGTCGTATCTTTTGGCAAGTTCAAATGCGACCGCGTCAATTGCAGCCACATTGGCTTCACCACTGGCAACAGCGGCTACAGAGTTCCGATGCGCGCCGGTTAGGATGCGTTTTTCCTTTGGAATGCTTTCTTCTGATGGTTTGCCTGTAATCTCGGCAAACACGTGAAACCCTGATTGGGAGTCATCGCCGTTTATCGCAAGCTTTTCAATAAAGTCGAATGATTGAGGATCGGCCAGATGATCCGCATCCTCATCAGAATTGCCAATATAGACTGAGTTATAGTTTCCTGGTTCGCAGTCATGTAGGTCATAGGCAAATCTGGCAAAGGGAACCACCTGTTCACGCAAATAGTTAGCGTAGGGCCAACCGCAGGTTTGCCCGATAATGAGCTCAGGTTTGCTCCATAATCTCACCGGATGCTCCTGCCGGTTAAGTGCAACCGGAGCATCAATACCTCGATCAAGCAGTTCTGCACAAATGCCATCCCAAAGTCGGTCCATCGCATAAGATGTCTCAGGCCAGTCATACATGGAGAGTGTTGCGACTGCAGAAGTCAATTTGTGTCTCTTACTAGGTGCCGTTTAGCGTTTGAAAGCCACGTGTGGATGAGACACAGGCTCCTTTGCCCGGAAAAAATACTTTCGGAAAATCTCCGCATAACTCGAATACATATAGTGATTGTCACCGGTAAGGAAGTTGTTTTTGTTGTGCTTATAGAAAGCAGGGAGCCGATACCATGGAACTCCTGGTTGCGCATGGTGTACGATGTGTAAATTGTTGAACAGGAACAAAAAGGCGATCGGGCAGCACTGTTCAATCACCACTGTGCGTTCTGACTGATCTTCTGCGGCCTGATGTTCAAGAAAAGTGCGGATAAGTAGGAGAGAAATTCCTAGATAAACCGCAACAGCAAATTGCCATGCAGGTACACCGCTCAGAGATTTGATGACATACATCAGAAGAAGAATGGAGGTGATATGGAAAGCCCATACACCAATCAGGTAAGATCGTATCTTACCGTTTGTCACCATCACTAGCAGTTCACTCCAATAAAACCGGCCCAGGGATATTATCGGGCCAATCAACATGCGTCCAAACAAGGTGTTGTTGAACGTAAGCAAAGTTTTCTTGATGCCATTGCTTGCTGCCCATGAATCTTGGGCCAGATACCAGCTTTCTGGGTCATCAAATGGATCAGTCAAATTCCCGGTTTCGTGATGCTCTATATGCGTGTCTCTGAAGCGTTCGAAGGGAAAGATCCAGCCAATTGGAACGATCAATAGCAGTCGATTGAGGAGTTTATTGCGGGTAGGGTGCCCGTGCACCACCTCATGCATAATTGACAGGTTTAACGTCGTTACGACGCCCATTAACAAAATCCAGACTAAGAAATTGAAATAGTGTCCGTATATCACAAGCAAGAACCAGGAAACGTAGTTCGCCAGAATTAGCCCTAGTGTGGGCAGTTCGACTGCTGGTAATTCATACGGATTTCTGTTCATGCACGATCCCCCGATCCCGTTTCCCTTTTAAAATTATGAGCTTAAACAGGCTAATCTCACAGGAGGAAATCCACACAGAAACGCAAAAATGTTGTGAAAACACATAAAACGTGTGATTATGTAGCGTATTTTGACGGATTGGGCCCACAAATGGATAAACGAAGCATCGCCTTAGCGTTCAGTGAGCGATTGAAACTTCTCATCGAAAGAAGGGGGCAATCCGTTTCCAGTTTTGCTCGTAGATGTAACCTGGACCGGTCCGCATTGAGCCAATTTCTGGATGAAAAACTGGTGCGTTTGCCAAGAGCTGAAACCCTCACCGCTATCGCTGTCGCGGAGGGTGTGAGCATCGATTGGTTGATGGGGATGCGTCAGGACGAACAGAATTTCGGTGAAGTTGCATCACTATTAAACATAGAAAAGACAGCGCCGGGAAGCCATGATTCAGTACTGTCCGGATGGCAAAAGGAAGCCATCGGATACAAGATCAGATATTCACCAAGTTCGCTCCCGGATTTATTGCGCACAAAAGCCGTTATTGATTATGAATTTGATGCCGGCGCCAGAACAGTTGCCGATGTGAAGGCGGACGTCTCCAAACAACAATTGGATTATTCAAGATTACCTGAAACAGACATGGAAGTGATCATGCCGTTCCAGAGACTGGAAACACTGGCCTACGGTGCGGATATCTGGTCAGATTTGGCCAGTGGTGCACGACAGGCACAATTGGATCAGATCGCAAGACTATTGGACGAGCTTTATCCAACCTTCCGTCTATTCCTGTACGATGGCCGGGTTCACTACAGTGCACCGTTTACTGTTTTCGGCCCAAAACGTGCCGCCATATACGTTGGAGACATGTACCTGGTGGTGAACTCAGTTGATCACATCCGCGATTTGACCCGGCAGTTTGATAACATTATTCGGGTTGCAACTATTTCTCCGGACCGGGCCGCTGATTGGGTAAAAGAGCTGAAAGTTGCCTAACCTGTAGTCTTGGATTCGGGAATGGTGGTGTTCAATCCGACTTCGTAAGCCGTTTCAAGCAACTTGATTCTACGTTCTTCAGAACCTGTAGAACCATTGAGAAAGTGGACGTTCTTCTCAGTAAAGCCAAAATAGCCAAGAGTCCCAGTGCACCATATGGTTCTCATTGCTTCTTCCACACGTTCATAGGGTTCCCAGGCATTGGGATTTGCACCTGCAGGTACCAACAACACCGCTGTACGATCTTTCTGCATCGATTTGTTGTGATCATCCAATTGGTCATACGCCCAGCCCCAGGACCAGACCCGTTCGAGCCAGCCTTTCAACATCGCTGGCATCCCAAACCAGAAAAGGGGGAAAACCATGCACACCACGTCGCATCGATCGATGCGTTGCTGCTCCGCTACAATGTCAGCGGGTGCGGGTGAACCTTCATCTGCTTCGATGTCAGCCATGGACCAGCTTGGATCGAACCCTTCCGCATGCAAATCAGCCAATTCGGCAGTATTTCCAGCGGCCTCTACCCCCCTGATAAACTCATGTGCAAGCGCATGGGAAAGCGAATTGGGGTTCGGATGACTTACAACAACCAATACATGCATTGAAGATTCAGCCCGTCAGTTAATAAACCCACCAGCACGCATAGCTTGCAGAATATCATCCTTCAGGTCTTCTGGATCTTCCAGGCCCACCTGCAAACGAACCAGAACTTCATCCTCTGGACCTTTTGCGATGGTACGATCCGACAAATTAGCCAGAACAGCGAGACTCTCATACCCAGCCCAGGAATACCCACGGCCAATAAGCTTTAACGCGTCATAGAAGCGAGCAGCCTTTGCCGTGTCATCCGTTTTCAGTGTGAACCCGAACAATCCCGTCGAACCTTTGAAATCCCGTTTCCAGAGATCATGTTGAGGATGCGATGGCAGGGCAGGATGCAGGACACGAGCCACAGCAGGATGATCTTCGAGCCATTTTGCCAAAATGATTGAATTCTTCTCATGTTCACGAATCCTGACGCCCATAGTTCTGATGCCACGCAGAGTGAGATACGTATCATCCGGGCTGGCACAACATCCCATCACACGATAGTGGCGTTCCAGCTGTTTCCAGCACCTTTCATTTGCGGAAACTGACCCCATTACGAGATCTGAGTGCCCTGCAGGATATTTTGTGAGCGCATGAATCGAAATATCAACACCATGGTCTAATGGCTTGAAATATAAAGGAGTAGCCCAGGTGTTGTCGATCATCACGATAGCATCATGTTTGTGAGCTGCCTTACAAATCGCTGGGATATCCTGAATCTCGAAAGTGTTGGATCCAGGAGACTCCGTGAATACAACCGACGTGTTTTCTCGCATCAGTTTTTCGATGCCGGCACCGATAAGCGGGTCGTAATATTCAATTTCCACCCCCATTTTGGATAATACCGCGTTGCAAAAGTCACGCGTTGGTCCGTAGCAGCTATCAAGTACCAGAATATGGTCCCCGGCTTTTACAAAACCAAGGAGCGGAATGGTAATCGCTGCTAGTCCCGAGGGCACTAATACCGTACCGGCTGAACCTTCCATCTCATCAATGACTTCGCATAGGGCATCGGTGGTTGGAGTGCCCTTTGTTCCATAGGTGTATTTTTGTTTTCTCGTCGCCATGGTCTCGTAGTTTGGATACAAGACCGTTGAAGCATGCACGACGGGTGGATTGACGAAGCCATGGAATTCTTCTGGATGATTCCCTGAATGTGTTAGGATCGTATCAGTACGATAGGCAGATTCCTGCCCATCTTTTAAGGTCGCCTCATCAGCTTTTTTTGTCATTTACGCCTCGCTTTGGTGTTTCAAAATGAGAAAAATCAGATATTTCGAGCGCCTGCAACCGGAATCATTGAAAAAAACGGCGCAAACTTCACAGTTTAATGATTTGGTCTTGACGTAAACGTGACAATGCAATTTTATATGTGAAATTGGTTTTGGGGGAGCGTAATTTTGTCCCATTGAGAAGGGCAAAAGGACAGAACAAGATCAATTTTGTGTACCCGGAGCTCAGCTCACGGGAGGAAATCAAAAATGGGTAACAGAAAAAAGGCTGTTTTCATGAAAAAAATTATCGTATCCGCGCTTGGCGTGGCTGCAATGAGCGTATCTGCGATTGCTGCGTCCGCTGCAACTCTTGACGACGTCAAGGCAAAAGGCTTCGTCCAGTGTGGCGTGAGCCAGGGTCTTCCAGGGTTCTCAAACCCGGACTCAGCAGGCAACTGGACTGGTATTGACGTAGATGTATGTAGAGCTGTTGCTGCTGCAGTATTCGGCGATGCATCGAAAGTGAAATACACACCACTTTCAGCTAAAGAGCGTTTCACTGCGCTACAGTCTGGTGAGATCGACATTCTTTCTCGTAACACCACTTGGACTGCAACACGTGACACATCTCTTGGCCTGAACTTCGCTGGCGTAAACTACTACGACGGTCAGGGCTTCATGGTTCGCAAAGACCTTAACGTTAAATCAGCTCTGGAACTTTCCGGCGCTTCTGTTTGCACCAACACTGGTACAACAACAGAGCTTAACGTTGCTGACTATTTCCGTGCCAATAAGCTTGAGTACGAAATTGTTGCGTTCGAAAAAGCAGACGAAGTTGTTGCTGCTTACGATGCAGGACGTTGCGACGTTTACACAACTGACCAATCAGGTCTGTATGCTCAGCGCTTGAAACTTACAAATCCTGCTGACCACGTTGTTCTTCCGGAAATCATTTCCAAAGAACCACTTGGACCAGTTGTTCGTCAGGGTGATGACCAGTGGTTCAACCTTGTTAAGTGGACACACTTTGCGATGGTAAACGCTGAAGAGCTTGGCATTACATCTGCGAACGTTGATGAAATGAAAGGTTCCGACAACCCAGCTGTTAAGCGTGTACTTGGTACAGAAGGTGAGTTCGGTACAGCACTTGGCGTGAGCAATGACTGGGCTTACAACA